>JBFGYN010000070.1:0-12623 GCA_041587415.1 Candidatus Competibacterales bacterium
ATGCCTTGAGAAGGTCGAAACTGGTGACGAAGCCGATCATCTTACCGGCGGCATCGACCACCGGGCAGCCATTGATGCCGTGCTCTTCCAGACAGAGCTCGAGGGTGCGGAGGGTATCGTTCGGGCCGAGTGTGACGGCTGGGCTGGTCATCACCTCACCGACCCTGTAATCGACAAACTCGAACATCGTACTCCCCTCTGTCAATTTGCTACCTGTGTTGAACCCGATTCCACTCGGCTGCTCGATTTGCTTGCAGTGGATTCGCACCCGGACCCGATCCAGTGATCGGGCTCTCCAGCCTGGACGTTGCATCGGGATCCGGAATGTTCGCGGAGGCCTGGCCAGATCAGCTTGTGTGATCGCACGATACGGGTGGGGCCAGAACCCGCGAAAAACCGGATGGCGCCCCGGTGACCGAGTGTCAATGGCTAATATACGCACGAATCACTGTTTTCCTTGACGCAATTACCCAAATGAGAGCGTCCTGGTGCAACGTTCGGGCTAGGATACGCTCACTCTCCCGGGACCTCGTTACGCGGCGCCTTCGACCGTCCGTCGCGGATTCGGACCGGTTGGCCTCGAACGGCCCCCAAGCTAAAGTGTAATCGGCCGCCACGACAAGTACCTTATCAGGAGAGCCAGATGCGGAACCCCCTAATTCAAGGATTGCCACGTAAAATCACGGGAAACGCCCGGTCTGCCATAGCCGTGGCGACCGCCGCGATCGCCTTATTTGGCGTCACACATCCGACTCTGGCGAAGGATGGAGACGTGTTTCAAGACTGGACGATGCGGTGCGAAGATGCCAGTGAGGATAGCCCCGAGCTTTGCGGCATCGTTCAAATTGGCAAGGACGACGAGAGCGGCCGAGACGTGCTTCGAATTTCCATAGGCTACAATCCCAACGTCCCCGATCCGCTGGGCGTAGTGGACGCACCGCTGGGTATCTTTCTTCCTCCAGGTGTTCTGCTGCAAGTCGACCAAGGCAAGGAATTACGAATCCCCTACCGCTTTTGTCGACCGGAAGCGTGCAGCGCCGTGTTTCCGATCAACAGTGAAATCCTGTCGGCTTTCAAGAAAGGGGTATCGTTGAATGTGACACTGGAGAACCAGTTTGGCAAAACCAAGACCATACCCCTCTCCTTGCGCGGCTTTACCGCAGGGCTGAACTCGCTCCCGAAACCCTGACCATTTTTCCCCGGCAAGCCGGCTTCAGGAGGGCACGTTGCGACCCTTTTGCGAAACCGCGCGTGCAATCGATGTGCTGGAAAATGGGTTTACGGCTCCAACGCGCGAAAGATGTACCAGACCGAGATTGGCAGCACGCCGCGGGCGCTCAGGACCAAGACCGCAAGTGCCCGAATAACGCGGCTGCACAGCACGCTACGGCTACGCTTGCCCATCCAAGCGCGCACTCGGAGCCACCACAACCGCACCTTCGTCCGGGAGCCCGGTAAGCGATGCGGGCGAGTTGCATCAATTGTTTAGGGCAAATCTGTTGGCTTGATGCCTTGGTACGATCTGTACCCGCCGTTCTGGTGCGGTCGCAGCGCTGGCGCGCCCTGCGCCATCAGCCGCGACCACCACGCAGAATTCGGGTCAAGCGCTAAGCTCCAAAAGTAATCCATTCAAACGCTTCACGAAAGCAGCCGGATCTTCGAGCTGGCCGCCCTCGGCGAGAAACGCCTGGTCGAAAAGCACCTGAGTCCAGTCGTCGAAACGTTCCCCTTCGGCCTGCTGCTTCAGTCGCGCCACCAGTGCATGATCCGGGTTGAGCTCGAGGATCGGCTTGCTTCCGGGGACATCCTGGCCGGCATCTCTCAGCATCCGCTCCAAATGCACACTCATGGCGTGCTCGTCGACAACGAGACAGGCAGGGGAGTCGGTAAGACGATCTGTAATTCGAACCTCCTTGACGCGATCGCCAAGAGCCTTCTGCACGCGCTCCACCAGCTCCTTGAACTCGCTTTGAACCTTTTCCTTTTCTGCCTCGGCGTCCTCCTTCTGCTCGCCCAGGTCGTCCACGTTCAGCTCGCCCTTGGCAACGTTCTGAAGCTGTTTGCCCTCGAACTCGCGAAGGTGAGCCATCAGCCACTCGTCGACCCGCTCAAACATGAGCAGCACTTCGATTCCCTTCTTGCGGAAGATTTCCAGGTGGGGGCTGTTCTTTGCTGCAGCGAAGCTGTCCGCGGTAATGTAGTAGATCTTCTTTTGCCCCTCGGGCATCCGGCCCACGTAGTCGAGCAGGGAGACATTGCGTGCATCGGTATCCTGATGGGTCGAGGCGAATCGCAGAAGCTTTGCAAGCTGCTCCTGATTGGCGAAGTCCTCGGCCGGGCCTTCCTTGAGCACGGTTCCGAATTGATTCCAGAATTCCTGGTACTTCTCCGGTTCATCCTTCGCAATGCCTTCCAGCAGGCCCAACACTTTTTTCACCGACCCCGAACGGATACTGTCGACGACTTTGTTGCCCTGGAGCATCTCGCGGGAGATGTTGAGTGGTAGGTCATTCGAATCGATGACGCCTCGTACGAAGCGCAGATAACGTGGCAGGAGCTTCTCGGCGTCCTCCATGATGAATACGCGTTGGACATAGAGCTTTACGCCGTGGCGCTGCTCGCGATCCCAGAGATCGAACGGCGCGCGCGCGGGAATGTACAGCAGCGAGGTATATTCCAGTCGCCCTTCCACGCGGTTGTGGGTCCAGGCGAGAGGGTCTTCGAAATCGTGGCCCACATGCTTGTAGAACTCCTTGTATTCCTCTTCCTTGATCTCCGACTTGGGCCGCGTCCAGAGGGCCGACGCCTTGTTGACGGTCTGCACTTCGGTGGTGGGCTTCTCGTCTTCTTTTTCGGCCGGCTTCGTGACCGTCATTCTGACCGGAAGGCTGATGTGGTCGGAATAGCGTGTGATGACTGAGCGCAAGCGCCACTCCTCGAGGAACTCGTCCTCACCTTCACGAAGGTGCAGGGTGACTTGCGTGCCGCGGGACGGGGCGTCGACGGTCTCGATGGTGAATTCGCCGTCCCCGCTGGACTCCCAGCGCACACCATGTTCGGCGCTGAGGCCCGCGCGCCGACTGAGCAGCGTCACTTTGTCCGCAACAATGAACGACGAGTAGAAACCGACGCCGAACTGGCCGATGAGCTTGGCATCTTTGGCCTGGTCACCACTGAGGGATTCGAGAAAGCGTGCGGTCCCGGATTTGGCAATGGTGCCGATGTTGTCGGTCACTTCCTCGCGGCTCATCCCGATGCCATTGTCACGCACCGTGATGGTGCGCGCTTCCTTGTCGAACTCCACATCGATCGCGAGGGCCGAGTCGCCTTCGAACAGCGCATCATCACGCAGCGCCTCGAAGCGCAGCTTGTCGCATGCGTCGGACCCATTGGATATCAACTCGCGCAAAAATATCTCCTTGTTTGAATACAAGGAATGAATCATGAGATTCAACAGCTGCTTGACCTCGGCCTGAAAGCCCAAGGTCTCCTTGTGTGCGTCAACGGTCATGGTCGATCTCGATTCCTCTGCTATTCGGATGGCGTGGAGAATTGGGGCTGTCCTGGGAGAATTCAAGTCCCGCCGAGCCTTGGCATCGAATCTTGCAGGGCACTGCATACAGGCAGATTGATCTTTTTCGCCCCCGTCCATAGCATGGGCGTAGAGGACAGTGATGACCAAATGCGCTCATGACACCGACATAGCGCCGTCCGCGGAGCCGGTCGTGAAACGCCGCGAGATTCGTTTCGCCGCGTTGCATTCCGATCCGGACCAGGCGGAGACGGCGCGGCAGTTGCTTGCCGACAGCCGCACGGTCCTCTCAGTGGAGCGCCGGGGGGAAGGTTGTCTGTGCATCAGCTACGATCTTCGGCAAGTCACATTGTGCGACATCGAAGATGCGCTGCAAGAGCTGGGTTTTCACCTGGACAACAGCCTCCTCTGCCGATTGAAGCGGGCGCTCTACCATTTCACGGAGGGGAACGAACGCGCGGCGCTCGGCGCGACGAGCGTTCGTGCCCAGTGGGCAGAGCCGAACGATCCTCGAGACGTCTTCGTCCGTCACTATCTCCAGCACCGGCATGGTTGCCGCGACGAGCGGCCAAAGATTTGGCGTGAGTATCTGTGATCGCGCTTCGCGGCCGGTCTCACCCGATCCGCAATCAGCTCCCAAGTTGCAGTCGATGGAAGCGAATGCTGACTCGCCGCGTAAGCCACACCAATCTTGACCAGGCAAAACGGCCGCGATGCGGGCTAGCGGTGGTCCGTGCGCGTGGCCATGGCCCTGTGCAGCCGGCCGATGCCGAACCATACGGCGGCCACCACGAGAGGGATGGACAGCCCGGTGAGCACATCCGGATCGACGGGCAACCCGGCCGCATAGAGCGCCTTGAAGAGGTAGCCCAACAGCCCCACCGAGTAGTAGCTCAGCACCACCACTGACAGACCTTCCACCGTCTGCTGGAGCCGCAACTGAACCTTGGCGCGACGGTTCATGGACGCCAGCAGGTCCCGATTCTGCTGCTCTAGGGCGACATCTACCCGAGTGCGCAGCAGGTTGGCAGCGCGGGTAATGCGCTTGGACAGCAATTCCACTCGCTCCCGAAGGGATTCGCAGGTGCGCATTGCAGGGGCCAACCGTCGTTCCATGAATTCGTTGATGGTGGGCGTGCCCTCGACGCGCTCCTCACGCAGTTCGTCGATGCGCCGCTGCACGAGGGCGTAGTACGCGCGAGCAGCGCTGAATCGGTAGTGGGTTGCGGCGGCGATGCGCTCCACCTCGGCAGCCAGCTCCGAAAGCTGCTTCAGCAACTCCTGCTCGTCCTTCTGGTTTCCAGTACGAGTCATGGTGAGTGTGATATCGGCCAGGCTCCGGTCGGCCCGAGTCACCTCCGGCCCATGCTGCCGAGCCAAGGGAAACGCCAGCAACGCCATCATTCTGTAGGTTTCGATCTCCAGCAGCCGCTGCACCAGGCGGCCGGCTTTACGATCGTTTAGGTCGATATCCCGCACCAGCATTCGGCTGAAGCTGTCGTCGTGGATTCGGAAATCCGACCAGACCTCGGCCAATCCCCCCGACGCCAGGCTGCCCGCCCAGATGCCGGAAGGGAACCAACGCCCGAGATCGCCCGGGTCGGGTGCCGGCGCCTGACTGGGCAGCAATGCGACGCTCGTGGCGACCAGAACCTGACCACCCAGAGACTCCAACCAATCGGCAGGTACGCGGGAAATCACCGGCTTTTCGAAGGGCTCTGTAAAATCGTCCCGGCAATAAAACGTATAGGTCGAGAACTCCGCGTGGCTCTCCCAGTTCATCCAGCAAGGGCCCAGGTCCACGAACCAGTAATTGGCCCCGTCTGGCGGCACGTCCGCTCCGAAGCGCCGACACAGTTCCGCGACTTGGGAGCGGTCGCCCACATCGGGGTCGCCTGTCAGGAGGGCTACATGGGAGACCCGCGCGGGTGCAGAGAGCCGCACGTAAGGCCGGGCGTGAAGCTCATCGTTGAGTAGCCGCCGGTGGGGGTGTTCGACCAATGCGGCCGGCAAGTTTTTCGCGCTTTGTACTGGGAGCATGAACGGTGTTGAACCTATGGGCCGGAGCAGTACTCTAGCTGCCTAACCTAGGTCTGCCCACCCCCGCGGATGGCCGGGGCACAGTCCCAGGGGTCTGTTCTTGCGTTTGGGATAGCGTCGTTCCCATTACCGTGGACAGGACAGGATGGCTGGGTTCACGACCGGTTTCGGGACCTGGGTCGCCTGGCGTCTGGCCCTAAGGGCACCACATCTCCAGCCTTCTCTCGTTTCCGTGCGTCGAAGGTAGGAAAAAGCGCCGTTGCGCTGTCCCATCGAACTATGAAAGTCTGACTCCATGGTGCTCTTGGAATAAACGGCCTGCCCAGCGTCGACTCGCTGCAGTGCAAAGGCTACCGGCACCTCCTTACAGCAATGGCTCGAGTGCATTCAACAAGCGCTCGAGCGAGCCGCGATTCGCAGCGACCGTATCGCGCCCGGCACGGCCCATACGGTCCCTGCGCTCGGCGTCTCGCAGTAGCTCGACCGTGAGCTTGGCAAGTGATTTCGCATCTTGCACCTGATGCGCCGCGTTCGCCTCCAGTAGCCGCTCCGACGCCTCGATGAAATTGAACATGTGCGGGCCGAATAGCACCGTCAGCCCGACCGCGGCAGGTTCCAGCACATTGTGGCCGCCGATCGGAACCAGGCTGCCGCCCACGAAAGCGACATCCGCGGCACCGTACAGCACCATCAGCTCACCCATGGTGTCGCCGAGATAGACATCGCAGTCGGCCGTGGTCGAGTGCTCAGTCCGGCGCACGATGCGCCAGCCCTGGCCGCGGCACTGGGCGGCAACGGCGTCGAACCGCTCCGGGTGCCGCGGGACCAGGATGAGCAGCGCGTCGGGAATGCGCTGCCGAACCTCCCGAAACGCCTCCAGCACCTGGAATTCCTCACCATCGTGGGTGCTCGCCGCGATCCAAACAGGTCGTTCCAATCCCAATTTCTCTCGCAGTGCCGAGCCTTCTGCCAGGGTCTCGGGCGAGTAGCGCAGATCGAATTTGATGTTACCCAGCGCCCGCACCCGCTCCGTTGGCGCACCGAGCTGGCGGAAGCGTTCGGCGTCCATCTCGCTCTGGGCCGAAATCAGGCTCGTGCGCGCCAGGCTCTCGGCCACGAAAGGGCGCACTCGTTTGTAGCCTTTGAACGAGGCCGGCGAAATGCGCGCGTTGGCGATCACGAGCGGAATACCGCGATCCTGGCACGCAGCGAACAAGTTGGGCCAAATCTCGGTTTCCATGATGATTACGAGAACCGGCCGGGCGGCGTCCAAGAATCGACGCAGGGACCCGGGCAAGTCGTAGGGTAGGTAGAAATGATGAACGTCCTCGCCGAGAGCCGCCTGTACCCGTGCTGAGCCGGTCGGCGTGGTAGTGGTGATAACCATGGGTCGCTTCGGTGCACGCCTGCGCAGCGCTTGAATCAGCGGGAGCGCCGCCTGAGTTTCGCCGACGGACACGGCGTGGAGCCAGATGCCACCACCTTGCGAGAGGTACGGAATGTGCCCGAAGCGTTCCCGGATGCGCCTCCGATAATCGGGCGCTTTGAGGCTGCGAACGAATAGCCGCAATACCACCGCCGGCGCGATCAGATAGAGAATGAGGGTATAGAGTCGCCGCATTGTCGAAGTTGGGGCCGTCTATTCCGGCTCGCGCCTCTGAATACGCGCGATGGTTGCGGTCGTCGAGTGGCCCGCGACATAGTCGAGTACGCGGACTTCGCCGCCGGTCGCGCGGACACAATCGCCGCCGGCGATTTCATCGGCACGGTAGTCGCCTCCCTTGACCAGCACGTCCGGTCGAATTCGGCAAATCAATCGTTCCGGTGTTTCGCCGGAGAACGGGACGACCCAGTCCACCGCCTCCAGGCCCGCCAATACGGCCATCCGCTGCTCCAGGGAATGAACGGGTCGATGGGCTCCCTTCAAATGACGCACGGAGGCGTCGTCGTTGACTGCCACGACCAGGCAGTCGCCGAGCCGTCTCGCACGCTCCAGATAACTCACGTGCCCAGCATGCAGTATATCGAAGCAACCGTTCGTCATGACGACGCGACGACCCTGACCCCGTGCACCATCCACCAACGCCGCGAGCGCGTCCTCGTCCACGATTCCGCGTCCCATCTCCTCGAATTCGAACAAGGCGCGCCGCAGCTCGGCGACCGTGACCGCCGCGGTGCCCAGCTTGCCGACGACGATTCCCGCTGCCTGATTCGCCAGCGCCATAGCCTCCGGCAGGGCGCAACCCGCCGACAGAGCAGCCGCCAAGGTCGCAATGACGGTGTCACCTGCGCCCGTAACGTCGTACACCTCCCGGGCATGGGTGGGCAGGTGAACGGGCTCGCCGTCACGCCGGAGAAGGGTCATTCCTTCGTCTCCACGCGTCACCAGCAGCGCCTGGAGCTCGAGTTCGGAGATCATGCTCGTGCCCCGCTCGACCAATTCCCGTTCATTTGCACAGGTTCCTGCGACGGCTTCGAATTCGGCGCGGTTTGGCTTCAGCAGCGACGCACCCCGATAGATTTCGAAATCGGTCCCCTTGGGGTCTGCCAACACCACCTTACCGGCCGCGCGCCCAAGCCGAATCAGCTCGGGAACGCGCCGCAACGTCCCCTTACCGTAATCGGACAGAACCATCACGGAAAAGCCCTCTAGCCTGCTCGCCACCGCGTCGACGAATCCGGGTGCGTCGAGGGCCGCCGGCGTGTCTTCGAAGTCCAGGCGGATGAGCTGCTGGTGGCGGCTGATGACACGCAATTTGGTGATCGTGTCCAGGGACGCCAGGCGCTCGAAATGATGGTCTATACCGAACGCGGCTAGCGTCGAATGGAGTGTTCTTGCTGCTTCATCGTCGCCGGTGACGCCCACGACCATCGCCTTGGCGCCGAGTAGAGCCAGGTTCAAGGCGACGTTGGCGGCACCGCCGGGCCGCTCCTCGGTGCGCAGGACGCGGACGACGGGAACGGGTGCCTCGGGAGAAATACGTGCCGTGTCGCCGTGCCAATAGCGGTCCAGCATCACATCTCCTGCGACCAGAACCCGGGCAATATCGAAGGACGGAATGTAGGTCATGCGCAGCTGCGATCTCCTGTAACGCGCCAAGATGGTATCAGTCCGCCCGTGACCGGCCCAATCGCCGCGCAACACACGACGCGAACTCGCACGCTTCTGCTAGACTAGCGCGGCTTTTTCCAGCACCCGGATCAATGCCCCGAATCAGCCTCAGCGGCCCCGAGCTGTATCTCCGCCTGCTTCGCCACGTGCGCCCGTACTGGCGCCAGTTCGGGCTGGCCCTGGTGGGCATCGTCATCGTTGCGGCGACCGAACCGCTGCTGCCGGCATTGTTCAAACCCATGTTGGACGGCAACTTCGTGGCGCAGGACCCGGCGGGCATTCTTTGGATTCCGTTGGCCATGATCGGCGTCATCGTCCTCCGGGGCGCGGCCGACTACGCCGGAACGGTGGGCATGTCCTGGGTGTCGGGCAAGGTCGTCCTGGACCTGCGCGAGCTCATGTTCCAGCGGCTGCTGACATTGCCGACCACTTACTTCGACCACCACCCCTCGGGCATCCTGATCTCGAAGGTTACCTTCGACGTGACGCAACTCACGAATGCGGCCACCGACGTCCTGACCGTGATTGTTCGGGACACCCTCGCCATTCTGGGGCTGCTCGGCTGGATGTTCTATCTCGACTGGAAGCTGTCGCTCGTGACCTTCGCAGTGGTGCCGGGCATCATCGTCATCGTGGTGTTGATCAACAGGCGCTTGCGCACCCTTGCCCGGTCCGTACAGCAGCGCTACGGGGACATGACCCACATCCTGCAGGAGGCCACCGAGGGACACCGCATCATCAAGATCTTCGGCGGTCAGAGCTACGAGTTCAATCGCTTCCACAAGGCGGCGAACTGGGTGCGCCGCTACCAATTGAAATCGAAGGCGGCAGGCTCCCTGAACACGCCTCTGGTGCACATGGTGGTGGCGTGCGGACTGGCCGTGATCGTCTATGTCGCCTCCAAACGGGCGATTGCCGGTGAACTGACGGTTGGCGAGTTCGTGTCCTTCGTCACCGCGATGGGGCTGCTGTTCTCGCCCATAAAAAAGCTGACCGCGATCAACGAGAAGCTGCAAAAGGGGCTGGCCGCGGCAGAAAGCGTGTTCGCACTGACGGACGAGCTTCCGGAAGTGGACCAGGGCAAGCACGCCGTCGAAACCGTTCGCGGCCACATCGAGTTCCGCAACGTGCAGGTGACCTACCCGGGTGCCCCCAGACCCGCACTCGACGGCATTGATTTGGTCGTGGAACCGGGTGAAACCATTGCTTTGGTGGGCCCATCCGGGAGCGGCAAGACGACGCTAGCCAATCTGCTGCCTCGTTTTTATGCTCTCGAGTCCGGGGAGATTCGCATCGACGGCGAGAACGTGGAGAACATGACTCTGGAAAGTCTGCGTGCGGCCATGGCATTCGTCAGCCAGGAAGTCATCCTGTTCCATGACACGGTGGCCGCGAACATTGCTTACGGCGCCCAGGGCTCGGTCGCGAAGGAGGCTATCCGGGAGGCCGCCGCCGCAGCCCACGTGCTGGAGTTTGCAGAGCGGCTCCAGCACGGTCTGGACACGGTCATTGGCGAAAAGGGGACGAGACTCTCCGGAGGCCAGCGGCAGAGACTCGCCATCGCGCGGGCGCTGCTCAAGGACGCGCCAATCCTTATTTTGGACGAGGCGACGTCGGCGCTGGACACGGAATCGGAGCGCGCAGTGCAGGACGCACTGGAAAAGCTGCGCCGAAACCGGACGACGCTCATCATCGCCCACCGGCTCTCGACAATCGAAAATGCAGACCGAATCGTGGTCTTGAAGGACGGACGAATCGTCGAGATGGGGGATCACTCCTCGTTGCTCGAAGCGGGCGGCGTCTACGCCGACCTGTATCGGACCCAGTTCTCGCTCGAGCGCCAGGAAGCTGCCCAAGGCGCGTCGGCATGAGTAGCGAACGAATTGCCTCCGGGCGCTTCCTGGCACCTACCTACTGGCCGGTCTGGCTGGGCATCGGGGTGATTGGCGCCGTGTCAAAACTCCCCTATCGCCTGGGGATGCGATCCGGTCGGGCGATTGGGCGACTGCTCGGAGTCATTGCGCGCCGCCGTGCACGGGTCGGACGGCTGAATCTGGCACTGTGTTTTCCCAATCTCGGCGAAGAAGAACGGGAGCGCCTCCTCTCGCGCTGCTTTCAATCCCTCGGTCAAGGTCTGGTCGAGACGGCCTACGCGTGGTTCGCGCCATCCGACCGCCTGCGCCCGTTGATTCGCGAGGTGAAGGGTGAGGAGCATCTGGAACAGGCGCTCGCAGGGGGGCACGGAGCGATCTTGCTCTGCGCCCATTTCTCGCACATGGACATGAGCGGACGGTTGTTCGCGCTGCGGCGTCCCATGGCTGCTGTCTACAAGCCAAATCGCAATCCGCTGTTCGAGACGTTCATGCGCCGCTCGCGGAATCTACACGCCCGCACCGTCGCGATGGACGAAACTCGTGCGCTGGTACGTGCCCTGAAAGACGGCCTGGCGCTGTGGTATGCGCCAGATCAATATTTTCGGGGCACTCATCGGGTGTTCGTGCCGTTCTTCGGGGTCCCGGCGGCAACCAACGGCGCCACCGGACGCCTGGCAGCCATAGCGAAGGCACCCATGCTGTCTTACTGCGTCGAGCGTTTGGCCGGCGACGCGGGCTACCGGCTGATTTTCGGTCCCGTCATGGAGGGATTTCCAACTGGGGATCCGGAAGAAGACGCCAGCCGGGTGAACGCGGAAATCGAGACAATGGTGCGCGGCCAGCCGGAGCATTATCTGTGGGTGCACCGGCGCTTCAAGCGCCTGCCCGACGGCTCGAAGCGGACGTATTAGCCCGGAGATCGTTGGCGGCGTATTCGCCAGCACGCTGGCCGCGCCTGCGAATGTTTCAGGCTTCGACGTGCCGGCGAGGCGAATTGAAATGAACGCTCTCCCCATCCCTGGGAGAGCGTTCCGGCGTTACCCTTTCGCCCCCGCGTCCACTTCGTCGGTTCCTTTTCCGGCGGGTGCGTTCGTGAGCGGTTCCGTTTGCTCACGATGTTCCGTCCTTGGAATAGGGTCAGATTACATGTTGCGCAGGTGGCAGACCGTGATTCGCGCCGCGCGCGGATTGTGGAATTTTCACTGGAATCCTACAGAGCCTCGGATCCGATCAGCGGTTCACGAGCACGAAGTCGGCGCCGCAGTACGGGCACTTGGCCTTGCCCGATTTCTCGATGGGCAAATAGACGCGCGGGTGTGAGTTCCAGAGCGACATGCCGGGCATGGGGCAACTGAGCGGCAGGTCCGCGCGCGTAACCTCGTAGCGGTTCTCAGCGTTCGCTGGAATCTCCCGCTCGCTCGCGCTCACCCTAGCACCTCCAGGTCACGTGACTGTCGTCAGCCACTCGGGATACTGTTCGCGCCGCCCCTGTACCTGGTCGAAATACAAGGTCTGCAGCTGCTCCGTGATGGGCCCACGGCTTCCGCTGCCGATAGAACGGTTGTCCACCTCGCGGATCGGTGTCACTTCCGCCGCGGTGCCGGTGAAAAACGCCTCGTCGGAAATATAGACTTCGTCTCGGGTGATGCGTTTCTCCACCACGTCGATCCCCAGATCCCGGGCGAGTAGGAACAGGGTATTCCGGGTGATTCCGTCCAGGCACGAGGTCAGATCCGGAGTGAAGATCGTGCCGTCGCGAACGATGAACAGGTTCTCGCCGCTGCCCTCGGCCACGTATCCTTCCGTGTCGAGCAACATGGCCTCGTCGTACCCGTCGCGCAGAGCCTCCTGTAGAGCCAGCATGGAGTTGATGTAGTGCCCATTTGCCTTGGCCTTGCACATGGCCACATTCACGTGGTGGCGGGCGTATGACGACGTCTTGATGCGAATGCCGCGCTCCATGTTTTCGGCGCCGAGGTAGGCGCCCCACTCCCAGGCAGCGACAATCAAGTGAACGCTCAGATTGTCCGCCCGCAGCCCCATGCCTTCGGAGCCGTAAAACGCC
>JBFGYN010000071.1:0-12613 GCA_041587415.1 Candidatus Competibacterales bacterium
CGAATCAAGGCTATTTGGATCATGGGCACGAATCCGGCGGTCAGCCTGCCGGATTCAGACCGGGTCCGCGACGCGCTGGCTAGCTGCCCGTTCGTCGTCGTCTCAGATTGCATGCGGGAAACCGACACCGTGCGGTTTGCCCATGTGAAATTGCCAGCTTTGGCCTGGGGCGAGAAGGACGGAACGGTCACCAACTCCGAGCGCCGGATTTCCCGGCAACGCGCGTTTCTGCCCCGCCCGGGCGAAGCCATGGCAGATTGGTGGATTGTAACGGAAGTGGCCCGTCGATTGGGCTACAGCGAAGCGTTCCAATACCGCGGGCCGGCGGCCATTTTCCGCGAGCATGCGGCATTGTCGGCATTTGAAAACCATGGGCAGCGTGATTTCGATATCGGAGCACTCGCGGACATGACGGACGATGAATTCGCGTCGCTCCGTCCCGTGCAGTGGCCGCAGCCGACGATTCGGCAGCAAGACCCAGCCCGCTTTTTCGCGGAAGGACGGTTCTACACACCGTCTGGTCGAGCCAAGCTGATTCCGGTGGTTCCGAAGCCACCCCGGCATCGGTCCGACTCCGAGTATCCCATGGTGCTCAACACCGGTCGGCTTCGCGATCATTGGCACACCCTGACCCGGACGGGGAAATCGCCCACATTGTCGGCTCACGTGTCTGAGCCGACTGTCGAGATGCAGCCGGAGGACGCCCGGCGAATTGGACTCCAAACCGGTGACCTCGCACGTGTGCGAAGTGCTCGCGGCGAGCTGATTGCACGGGTCCGCGCGGTATCGAGCCAGCGTTTGGGCGAGGTGTTCGTGCCAATGCACTGGACCGACCATTTCTGCTCCAGGGGAAGAGTGGGGGCACTTATCGACCCGACCACGGACCCCATGTCGGGACAGCCCGAAAGCAAGCACACCCCCGTTCGATTGGAGCGCTATCCCATTGCTTGGCGAGGCGTGCTGCTGACACGGGACGAAGTAAAGCCGCCAGCCTTTGCGTCTCACTGGACGGCGGTACGCGGCAAGGAACATTGGCGCCTCGAGCTGGTGGGGCAGGGTGATCCCTTCGAGGTTTTCGAAGAAACTCGTCGAATGTTGGCGCCGGACGGGACGGATTGGCTCGAGCTCTGCGACACTGGGCTGGGGGTCTGGCGCGGTGCCGCGCTGACGGATCAACGCCTTTCCGCGTGCGTGTTCTTGAGTCGAAATGCCAGCTTGCCATCTCGGAGCTGGGTGGGCGACTACTTCTCTAAAACCAGCGTTCCGCACGAGCAACGTCTCGCGGTCCTCGCGGGCTATGCCGGCGACGAACGCGCTGAGTCCGGGCCCACCGTGTGCGCATGCTTCGGCGTTGGAGAGGACGCCATCGTTTGTGCCATTCGGGATCGTGGAATCGTCACCGCGGAAGGCGTCGGCCGATCAATTCGCGCCGGAACCGGCTGTGGTTCGTGCGTGCCGGAAATCAAGGAATTGATTGCACGCAACTCGCTCGCCAAGAACGCAGCATAGGAAAGCGCTGATTGAAGCAAGATGACGCCACGCTGCCACCACCCGTCGAGTTGCGACCCATCCAAATGGCGTCAGGCGGATTGCCTGCCCGCGCGATTCCCGGTCGTCATGGTTCACCGCTTTCCGGACCGGGAATCTCACTTCCTGCGTACGCTGTACTTAGACGATTCGTTTGGGCAGGTAATCGCGAAGCTTGTCGCGTGCATCGCGTAGCATGCGCTGCGTGGTGCCCCAATCTACACAGGCATCGGTAACGGAGACGCCGTAACGAAGCTGGCTGAGATCCGTCGGGATTGCCTGGTTACCAGCTTCGATGTTGCTCTCTACCATGACGCCGATGAGAGACGTGTTGCCCTCGACGATCTGGTGCACCACATCGGCCATCACCAGCGCCTGCAATGCTGGGTTCTTGTTCGAGTTGGCATGGGAACAGTCCACGACCAGGTTAGTCGGCAGACCAGCCTTCTCCAGTTCCTGCTCGCACAGCGATACGCTGACACTGTCGTAGTTGGGCCGGCCGCCGCCTCCGCGCAGAACCACGTGTCCGTACATGTTGCCGCGCGTGCGGAACACGGCACACCGACCTTGCTGATCAATGCCGAGAAAACTGTGCGGACTGGATGCCGAGTGCAACGCGTTGATGGCCACGTCCAAGCTGCCGTCGGTGCCGTTCTTGAAGCCCACCGGAGTGGAAAGGCCACTGGACATTTCCCTGTGAGTCTGGGACTCGGCCGTGCGCGCTCCGATCGCCGTCCAGGTAATCAAATCGCCGATATACTGCGGCGTTATGGGGTCGAGCGCTTCGGTGCCGGTCGGCAAGCCGAGCTCGGCGAGCTCGATCAAAAGCTCCCGCGCAGTTGCCAGCCCCTTTTCGATGTGGAAGGAGTCGTCCATCAGCGGGTCGTTTATCAAGCCCTTCCAGCCGACGGAGGTGCGCGGCTTTTCGAAGTAGACGCGCATCACGACGAATATGGTATCGCTTACTTCCTCGGCCAAGTCGCGCAGACGTCGAGCGTAGTCCCGCGCGGCATCCACGTCGTGCACGGAACAGGGGCCTACCACCGCGAGCAGCCGATGGTCTTGCCGATCCAGAATGCTCTCCACCGTCTCGCGCCCATGGAGAACCACTTCTCGTGCGCGGCCGCTTACCGGCAGCCGTGCCTTTACCTCCTCAGGTGTTGGAAGAAGCTCTTGGGCGAGTACGTTGACATTGTTAAGGTGTCTGCTCGTCATGGGTCCGGCGCTGCTCCGCGTGCAGTGATGTGTTCGAGCGTCCATGTAGCAGCGAGCAATCTCGCTCCTACGATTCAAAGTGATCCTTGGTGAATAGACCCGAGACGGCTCCACGAGTGCTGGAGCCGATTCGGGGGGCGACTATTCTAGCCTCCGCTTGCGGAGCATTCCACGCTACCGCCGCTGGATGTTAACCTTGTGCCCCGCTTTCGGTGAAGTTCATGAGCAGCAAGCATATCTACAAGATCAGTTTCTTTAGTCAGGGCAAGGTCTACGTCCTCTACGCGCGGCGAGTCTCCCAGGGCGGGCTGTACGGCTTCGTAGAAGTGGAAGAGCTCATTTTTGGGGAACGCTCAGCGGTTGTCGTGGACCCGTCCGAGGAAAAGCTGAAGGACGAGTTCGCGGGCGTCAAAAAGGTTTTCTTGCCCATGCACGCCATCCTGCGAATCGACGAGGTCGAACGTGAGGGCGTTGCGAAAATCACGGATCCGGGAAACAACGTGATGCAGTTTCCCGGACCCATCTACACCCCTGGCGGCCCCTCGAAAGGAGACTAGCCCGAAGGTTGCACCAGGACGCTCTAATTCGGGCAGTCAGGTCAAGGAAAACAGTGATTCGTGCGCATATTAGCCATTGACACTCTGTCACCGGGGGCGCTACGCGGTGTTTCGCGGGTTCGGGCGGCCCATCTCGCGCGATCGCGCGGCAAGTCGAGGTCTCGCGTCGACTTTTGCACGATCACATAAGCTGATCTGGCCAGTCCTCCGCGAACATTCCGGATCCCGATGCAACGTTCGGGCTAGTCTCACTGGATTTTGTTTTCGAGTCGATCCGGCGAGGCAAGGTGGTGGATTGTAAGAAGGGACAGAGCCAGCGCTCAGACGCGCGGGCGATGGGTCCTCAAGACCCCGGTCGATCCGGGCTTTGGGACCGAGCGGATGCTGCAACCACCGGCTGGCGCAGTTGCACGGGCATCATGACCTGGCGGATAAAATCGGGGCGCCGTTTCAGGCGATGTTGATAGATGACCGTATATTCGAGCACTTTGCGCAGATAGCGTCGGGTTTCCCGATACGGTATAAGCTCAATCCAGACGTCGGCCGGCATGGTCTCGCCGTTTTGAAGCCAGCGGCTGACGCGCGCTGGGCCGGCGTTGTACCCCGCTGTCGCGAGAACGTGCCGACCACCGAGGCTATCCAGCGTCATTCTCAAATAACGACTTCCGATTCCGATGTTCGAATCCGGCTCGGTCAATGTCCGGTGGCCCGCCCAGGGAATGCCCAGGTCGCGTGCGACCAGGCGTCCGGTGGCTGGCATGATCTGCATCAACCCGGTCGCTCCGGCACGGGAGCGAATGGTGGGGTGGAACATGCTTTCTTGACGTAAGACGCCGAAAATCCAAGCCGGCTCGATGCCATCGCGCGCGGCAACCGATAGAATTCGCTCCCGGTAGTGAAGCGGGAAGCGAAGATCCAGATCGTCCCAATCGTTCGCCTTGGCAATGGTCGCAATGGCTTGAAACGACCAGCCCCAATCGTGCGCAAGCTGAGCCGCCGCACGGTATTCCGGTGCGTTCGCATCTTGCAGACCATGGTTCCACTCGGATTGTGCTTCGGGCTCCCGCCGTAGTCGATAAAGCTCGCGCGCCCGGAGGAATGCCGGGCGTTTGCGGAGAGACTGCCGCACCGTGCTGTCGACCTGAAGCGCAGAGTGATTCAACTGCGGCGCCCGCCCCAGACGATCCGCGGCAAGGAATCCGAAGTAGTCGCGGTGACCGGCCAGATCTTCGAAGATTGGTCGAGCCCGATCGACTTCTCCGATCATCTCGAGTGCCCGCGCGCGCCAGTATCGCCACTGATACTCGACCGCCTGGCCTTCGGGCATGCGCTCAATGGTTTCCAGCGTGGCGCGCCAATCCCCTTTGCGCAGCCCTGCGCGAACGGACCAAGCCCAGATCGTCTCGTCTTTCGCCTGGGCTGGAACCGACGCCAACCACCAGGGAGCGAGGGGGTGCCCATCGACCGCAAGCCCGACCGCGATTTCGTAGTGAGCGGCGGCAACCGCATCGGGCGAGAGCGAGTAGCGTTTCGCGATTTTTGCCAGCGATGGCGCCGCGCCGATGGCGTCCATGCGGGCCCAGCGCTGCATGGCATGATTCGCAATGCCGGCGCTGTGCTCGGCGGTTGGCGCAAGTCGACCGGATTCGAGAAGGGCGGCGGGGTGGCGGTGCGCGTCGATCCAGAGATCGGCGATTGGGCGCTCGGTCTCGGGAATATACCGTTTCAGATAATTCGATAGTTGAATCCGGCCGGCGAGGGTTGCCAGTCGAAAGCGCTCCCAGGCCTGGCGTGCGGTGGGCCCACCCGCCGCACGCCAGAGCTCGAATATTGGGTCACATGCTTTCGGGCGTGACTCTGCGCTCACCCAAATATCCGGAACCGCCGCCAGGGCGCGCGACCGATTGCCTGTACGATAAAGTGCTTCGAGCTGCCGGCACTCGAGTGCAATGCCCCTGCCCGGTGTGTAATCGGCGAGAAAATCGGACCACCGATCAGTCGTCGCCAAGTGGTTCAGCCAGAGGGCACGCGCCTTACGCCCGATCGGGGATTCCTGCGTTCGCTCCATGAACCCTCGAACCTCTGCGCCTGCAACGGTGTGAAAGTTCCGGCGCAGGTACTCGAATTCGAGATAGGGGTGAAGAGGATAGTCCCGCAGTTGCATTTCCAGACGACGGTAAGCGGAAAGGTCACCGGCCTCGATTGCGTCGATGGCCGTGGTGAACTTCTCGCGCAGCAGCGCTGGCTCGTCTGCTGTGGCGGCGAGAGCATTCAGGGACAGGAGAACAACAAGTGTTCCGCAAACGAGCGGACGTGACATGGGTTATCCGGAAGTTCGAAAATGCTGGTAGAAACGCTGTACCCGTCGAACGTATTCCTGCGTCTCTGCATACGGTGGAACGGCGTTGCCGTATCGGCGAACGGCGCCTTCGCCGGCATTATAGGCCGCGAGAGCCAGACGTAAATCCCGAAATTCGTCGAGCAGATCCCGGAGATACCGCGCTCCGCCCCAGAGATTCTGCAGGGGATCCCGGCGATTCGCAACGCCATAGCGTTGTGCCGTTCCAGGCATGAGCTGCATCAGTCCGACGGCACCCTTGTGCGATCTGGCGCTGGGATCAAACGCCGATTCTGCCTTTACCACGGCCGAGATCAGAGCCGGTTCGAGCCCGACCGACTCGGCAACTTGCCGTATACTCGCCTTGAAGCGCGAGGGCACCTGCGGGCGAACCGATGCATGACTTCGAGCGGGCCGGTTCGTGCGCATCACCAGCTTGTAGCGGGAATCGTCGGGCACATTGGTGAGGTGGCGCACGCCATGCTCATCCACATAGGTGTATATATCCGCGAGCGCCACTTGCGAGACGAGCAGTAGCATCGCGAGTGAGCAAAAAACCGAAGTGTGGCTGGCGTGCTTCGGTAACGTTTCGTTCATGTCGTTGTTGTGGACGCCCCGGTTGCAGTGCCGGGGATTATCGGCCATGTTGGGGATGGCTGCCAGTGGCAGTTTCTCCCGCGGTCGTGCAAGAAAATTCTCCGTGCTGCGGCGATTTTCGCGCCAGGCGCCGTTTTCTCGAAACGGGGCCTTAGCTGTTACTCGTTCGGCCGGCAAGAAATTTGCTAACTATTTGCTTGGGCGTTTCCGGCCAAGAATCCGACCCATCACACCTTAGGGATACCGCATGATCGTACCTGTGATACTGTCCGGCGGCAGCGGCACGCGCCTCTGGCCCCTATCCCGCGAACTGCATCCCAAGCAGTTCTTACCATTGGTCAATTCCAAGAGTCTTCTGCAAGACACGGTCGAGAGGCTGAACGGGCTCCCGTCCGCGGCTGCGCCCATTATCGTTTGCAACCAGGAACACAGATTTCTCGTTGCCGAACAGTTGCGCGAGCGGGGCCTGCGATCGTCGGCAACCATTCTCGAACCCGTGGGGCGTAATACGGCGCCAGCGGCGGCCGTCGCGGCACTCCACGCAATGCGGGAAGGCGATGATCCAGTGCTGCTTTTGCTTCCATCCGACCATGTAGTCACCGACTCGCATCTGTTTCGAAGCGCAGTCTCCGCTGCCGTCCCTCAGGCCATGGAGGGGCGACTCATCACGTTCGGCGTGCGTCCCACAGGGCCGGAAACTGGGTACGGCTACATTCGGGCCGGGGCGTCGCTGGGCGCGGCGAACGTTTCACTGGTCGAGCGATTCGTTGAGAAGCCCGATCGTGAGACGGCCGAGTCGTACGTTGCTTCCGGCGAGTACGTTTGGAACAGCGGCATGTTTCTGTTCCGCGCCTCGGACTACCTTTCGGAGCTCCAGACCCATGCCCCGGACATCTTGGACGCCTGCCGCGCGTCGCTCGACGAAGCTGCCGTGGATTTGGAGTTCATTCGCCTTGGCGAGGACGCCTTTGGAGCCTGCCGGAGCGATTCCATCGACTACGCCGTGTTTGAAAAAACCAAAGCCGCCGCCGTCGTCACACTGGAAGCGGGCTGGAGCGACGTTGGATCCTGGGCCGCCTTGTGGGACGTGGGGACACATTCGGCTGATGGCAACGTGGCACGGGGCGACGTGGTCGTGCACAACGTCCGGAACTCGTACCTCCACTCCGAAGATCGACTGATCGCCGCCGTCGGATTGGAGAATATGGTTGTCGTCGAAACCGCGGATGCCGTCCTGATTGCGAACAAAGACTCGGTTCAAGACGTCAAGACGCTCGTGACCAAACTCAAGGACAGCGGGCGAAGCGAGGGGCAGACGCACAGAAAGGTCTATCGACCATGGGGCGCGTACGACTCCGTCGACACCGCGGAGCGATTCCAAGTGAAGCACATCACCGTGAAGCCCGGTGCCACGCTGTCGTTACAAATGCACCACCACCGAGCTGAGCATTGGATCGTGGTCCGGGGTACGGCTCGGGTCACCCGCGGCGAGGAAAATTTCCTGATCACCGAGAACCAGTCCACCTACATTCCACTCGGCACGAAACATCGCCTCGAGAATCCAGGCACGATTCCACTGGAGATCATCGAAGTCCAGTCGGGCAGCTACCTGGGAGAAGACGACATCGTACGCTTCGAGGACGTATATGGGCGCCAGGACAAAGCCTGATGGACTCAGATCTTACATGTTTCAAGGCTTACGATGTTAGAGGGCGCATTCCCGACCAGCTGAACGAAGACCTCGCCTACCGCATCGGACGCGCTTACGTGGACCATTTGTCGGCACACCGGGTGGTCGTAGGACGCGACGTCCGACTCAGCAGCCGAGCACTGTGCGAAGCGCTCGCCAGGGGATTGATGGACGCGGGTGCCGACGTCCTGGACATTGGCCTCTGCGGCACCGAGGAGGTCTACTTTGCGACCTTCGACCAGGGTGTGGATGGCGGCATCGTCGTGACGGCGAGTCACAATCCCAGCGACTACAACGGCATGAAGTTCGTGCGGGAGGACTCTCGGCCAATCAGCGCCGACACGGGGCTGCGCGACATTCATGATCGCGTGGTGTCGGGTCGTTTCGGCACTCCGCGCGTGCACGGGACTCGCGCAGCCCTGGAGAGCAAACAACGCTACATCGAGCATTTGCGAAGTTACGTCGACGAATCAGCGCTTCGTCCGCTGAAAATCGTCGTCAACGCTGGTAACGGCGGCGCGGGGCTGATCATCGACCAGCTCGAACCGCACCTTCCATTCGAATTCGTCAAAATTCAGCACGAGCCCGATGGAACCTTTCCCAACGGCATCCCAAATCCACTGCTCCCCGAGCGGCGTGCCGCCACGGCGGACACCGTCGTATCCTCAGGCGCCGATCTCGGTATTGCCTGGGACGGTGATTTCGATCGATGCTTCCTGTTCGACGAGACGGGTGATTTCATCGAGGGCTACTACATCGTCGGGTTGCTTGCGCGGTCGATGCTGCGGGTCCAGCCGGGTCAGGCAGTCGTATACGACCCCCGATTGACGTGGAACACCGTGGACGTGGTGACGAAATCCGGCGGCCGCCCGGTGCTCTGCAAGTCTGGGCACGCATTCATGAAACAACGCATGCGCGATGTGGATGGACTCTACGGCGGTGAGATGAGCGCCCACCATTACTTCCGGGATTTCGCATACTGTGACAGCGGGATGATCCCATGGCTGCTGATCGCACAGGAGATGAGTCGCTCCGGGCAAGCTCTTTCCTCCATGGTGAAGCAGCAGGTTGAGGCCTACCCCTGCAGCGGCGAGATGAATTTCCGAGTGGCCGACGTTCAAGCCACTATCGAATCCGTCCTGCAACACTATGCGGGCAAAAGTCCGGTAGTGGACCGAACCGATGGCATTGGGGTGGAGTTCAAGGACTGGCGTTTCAATCTGCGCGGGTCGAACACGGAACCCTTGCTGCGGCTGAACGTCGAGGCGCGGGGCGATCGTGAGCTGATGCTTAAGCGCACCGCCGAGTTGCGAGCGCTCATCGAACGGTAACTCATCTTCCACCGCCGGGCGGCGCCAACCAGGATTTGCTTCGGGATTCGCTCCGGCACCGACAGCGAAACCTCCCCACACCTCTTGTCCACATATTTCGATTGTGTTACGAGCACCGCGTGAGCGCTCGGGTGGAACTCGAACAAGTCCAATAAAATGCGACTAACTTATTGATAATTCGACAAACGCGAGTCTGTGTCCATTTTCGCGTCGACCCAACGGAAATGCAGCAGGGATGCGGCTCAGGGCTCGCTCTCCAATCGATATCCACAAACTTTTCCACAGCGTCTGTGGAAAATGGCGGAATTTGCAGGTGGGATAGACATTTGCCGCACTGCAGTGCAGCATTTCATCATTCGGAACGACGTAGGTCCTCGCCCAGGACGGCGAGAAATCTTGCCGCCTCTCCACCCGTCACGCAGCGATGGTCGAATGTGATCGACAAGGGGAGGATTGAGTGCACGGCTGGATCCGAGCCCGACGCAACGACCCCGTCGTATCGCTTCCCCACACCGACAATTGCAACAGTCGGCGGCACCACGATCGGGGTCGCGTAGCGGCCGGCAATCGTGCCGAAATTCGACAGCGTCACGGTGGCGCCACGCAATTCCTCGGGAGGAATCGAACGAGCCCGGACTGCCGCTTTCAGGTTCTCCAGGCCGATTCTCAGGTCCGCGTCGTCGCGCTGGCCGACGTTCCGGAGCACCGGGGCGAACAATCCGTCGGGCGTGTCGACCGCGATCCCGAGGTCGATTTTTTGCAGGATTCGCCGACCCATGGCGTGGCTGTCGTACCAGGCATTCAGGGAAGGTTCGGCACGGCAGGCCAACACGATTGCCCGAATCAAGCGCAGCGTGGTGTCTGTCTCCTCAGACCATGAATCGATGTCCACGTCGTCGGTCACGGTCACCGCGACGACTTCTCGGTGCGCCTGGGTCATCGTGCGCGCCATGGCCCTGCGCACCCCGCGAAGTCGCTCCATGGGGCCGACTTCCGATAGAATCTTTGCAACGCGCTGGACATCAGCGCTGGTGATAGAGCCATTTGGGCCGCTGGGTGTCACCATCTCCAATTCGACTTCCAGACGTCGCGCGAGTGCCCGCACGGCCGGGGTGGCCCGAACCCCCGAATTCCGCTCACCATGGGCCGTTTGAGCTGATTCTCGCAGCACTTCCTCGCCACGCTCGATCTTGCCCACGACCGTGCCACTATCTGCAGGCGGTGGTTTGGCACTTTCCCCAGCGATATCGAACGCCACCAGAGAGTCTCCGGTGTTGATGAGATCGCCGGGTTGACCGAAGAGGCGCGAGACTCGTCCCGACCACGGGGCTGGGACCTCGACCACCGCTTTCGCCGTTTCCAACGAAACCAGGGGACTGTCGGCTTCCACCTCATCGCCTTCCTGCACGTGCCACTGCACGATTTCCGCTTCTTGCAGACCCTCGCCGAGGTCAGGCAGTTTGAACAGTTTCATTTGGGGCCCCTTCGCAATCGTCTTCGGCAGCAGTCCTTAGAGGTAATTCATCACCGCGCGGGCAGCCGCCGATATTCGACGCTCGTTCGGCATGTAATGGTGCTCCAGTCGCGGCAGCGGCATCACTGTGTCGTATCCGGTCACTCTCGTCACCGGCGCAAGAAGGCTCGTTAGCCCCTGCTCGGCGAGGGTGGCTGCAATCTCGGCACCAACACCGCAAGTGAGTGCTGCTTCGTGAACGATGACGCAGCGCCCCGTCCGCCCCACCGACTCCAGGATCGTGTCGGTGTCCAGCGGCTTGACCGTGGCAACGTCTATCACTTCCACACTCACACCCTCCGATTCCAGCGTATGTGCGACTGCAAGCGTTTCTTTCAACATGGCACCCCAGCTGATGAGTGTCAGATCCGAGCCGGTTCTTAAGGTAAAGCACACATCCAGCGGTAAGGCCTCGCCGTTGTCGCCAACCTGCTCCTTGACGGCCCGATAGATTCGCTTCGGTTCCAGGAAGACCACCGGGTCGGGATCACGAATCGCAGCCAGGAGCAGCCCGTAGGCGCGGGCAGGCGACGACGGAATGACGACCCGAATACCGGGAATCTGAGCGAGCATGGCCTCTGTGCTTTCGGAATGGTGTTCGGGTGCGTGAATTCCGCCTCCGAACGGCGCGCGCAGAACCATGGGGCAGTGGAGCCGGCCACGAGTGCGGTTACGCAATCGGCCCGCGTGACTCACCAGTTGGTCGAGAGTGGGGTAGATGAAGCCCATGAACTGTATTTCCGCAACGGGCTTCATTCCTTGGGAGGCCATACCGACCGCAACCCCCGCAATCAAGTTTTCGGCCAGCGGCGTGTCAATGACGCGATCGACGCCAAACCGCTCCTGTAGGCCAAGGGTCGCTCGAAAGACGCCGCCGTTGACGCCCACGTCTTCCCCCAGAACAACGACGTTCTCGTCTCGGGCCATTTCGTGGGCCAGAGCCATGTTCACCGCTTCGACCAGTGTCAATTCAGGCATCGGATTCGTTCCGCTCGAGCAGCGCCTGCCGTTGTTTTTTCAAACTGTGCGGCAGCACCGCATACAAGTTTTCGAAGAGGCATTCTGGCGGTGCCGGCTCGGACGCGAGATACTTCTCGGCGGCCGCGTCGACCTGTTTCGAGCAATCGGCGAGAAGCGCCTTTTCAGCCGATTCGTCCCAAACCCCCTCCCGCTCCAAAAATCGCCTCGTACGCCTCAGCGGATCGCGCTCACGATTTTGCTCGAGCTCATTGGCCGGTCTATAACGGGATGCGTCGTCGGCCGTCGTGTGGTCCGACATCCGGTAGGTGAGGCACTCCACGAGCGTCGCGCCACCGCCGTTTCGCGCACGCTCGAGGGCCAGGTGTAGCGCGTTCAGAACCGCAATGACATCGTTTCCGTCCACTTGCTCCCCACGAATGCCGCCCGCAATCGCCTTCTGCGCGAGCGTCTCCGCGGCCGTCTGCGCGGACCGAGGAACCGAGATTGCCCATTGATTGTTGCTCACGACAAACACCATCGGGAGAGTCCAGGCACCGGCAAGATTCAGGGCCTCGTAGAAATCGCCCTTCGAAGTTCCGCCGTCGCCGCAGCAGGCGATCGCGACTCGAGGCTCCCGGCGCAGCATGAATGCGCTCGCAACGCCTGCCGCATGGGTCATCTGCGTTGCGATCGGGACGCAGTTCGGAAAATCGTACGGTTGGTTTCGAAACGCGCTGCCCCGCTCGTCGCCGCCCCAATAGAGCAAGAGCTCATCCAGCCCGACACCCCGCTGTATTTGGGCCCCGTGCTCCCGGTAGGACGGCAGCAGGACGTCGGTTTTATCCATTGCGCGTCCGACAGCGACCCCAATCGCCTCCTGACCGA
>JBFGYN010000072.1:0-12595 GCA_041587415.1 Candidatus Competibacterales bacterium
CAAATTCCGCCAGCGCCCGGGGTCCCTGACGAAGTATCCGGGCTAGGCCGAACAAGACGCCGACGCCGTGGATCCGGGCGAACCGAGGCACTAACCTCGCCGCGAAAGCTTCTGAATTGACGCCTCCGGTGCTCAGAATTGTCACTGCCTCGCGTCAGAATCTTCGCACGCACGTCACCCGGCTTCGAGTCCGCCACCGGGCACACCCAGAATTGAATCAAATGGCGCCATCGCTTGCCGGGATATTTCATGGGGTGCGCAGAGAACGAGGCTGCCTCGCCCTGCGGCCCGCGCGATTACTCGGGAGCCCGGTGAGCGATGCGGTCTGGGGCGGAATGGACTTTTCTGCTAGCTGACTGAGAAAAGGCCAAAAAAAAGGCGGGATTAACCCGCCTTCAAGACATGGAGAGAGACTAAATAAACAAAAGTGCCATAAGCGCTACCGCCCCCGGGCTTGCGTTGGGACGGCATCCTGTGTATCGGCGTCGCCCTGCGGAGCACTGGGCTCCTTGTGCTCGTGCTCGTCAACCCATTTACGAGCGACGATGAACACCATGACGATCACGAGGAGGAAAAATATGGCTTCCATCAGTGCAATTCCGGTTACTCAAGGTTTCTGCGCTTATGGAGCCGGCTGTGCGATTCCGGCTCTGCGTCGGATAGCAGCAATCGCCGTGCCAAGTACGATATTTCCTATGGACGTTTGGGTCCGACCCGAAGGGTAAGGGAATGAACGTCGTATCTACGGCAGCGCCGTTCGATCCGATCGGCGACATGGTGCAAAGCAGGCACATCAGCCCACACGCGCCCACTGCTGCTGAAGCCGCTTTGCCGATATGGGTTTCGGCGTTCCAATTTCTTGTGCGAAGAGCGATATTCGGTACTCTTCGAGCATCCAGCGATAGGTCTCCAACTCCGGGGCCAGGGTGCCCTGCAACCGGTTGCGTTTCATCCGGGACAGACATGCCCCCCAGAGCGGGGCGATTTGCACGAGTCGCTCACGGTCACGGACCGGGTCCTGCTCCAACTTGTCCAGACGAACAGCTAGGGCGCTCAAATACGCCGGAATGCGAACCAGTCGTTGCTCCGGCGTCTCGGTCACAAAGCCTCGATAGATCAGGTGTTCGAGCTGGGAACGTGCGTCCGAGAGCGCGTTGACCGCTGCGAGAGGCACATTACCCTCGAGGCGGCTGGCAACACCCTGGTACTTGGCGAGAATCGTCCCGACGAGGCGGCATAATTCCTCGGCCAAGTCTCCGAAGCGTCCGCGCCCACGCGCCAGACACGAGTCGAAGGCCTCCCGGGTGGTGGGAACCCCGTCGCCGAAAAACGCCCGATCGATGGCGCAATCGGTCAGGTCATTCTTCAACTCCTTGCAACGCCCGATACGAGCGTATGCGAGGCACATGGGCTGGATGCCCGGTAGGTGATTTCGGATCCGTCGCGTCTCGTCCGGAAGTCCCAGTTCGACAAGTCTGCGAACGCCGGTCCGGGTCGCGGCGGCGGCCTTCTCCGGCGTTTCCAGCAATTTCAGTGATACCGAGTCGGACTCCGCGATGATCGCGGGGTAGCCGAAAAAGGTCAGCCCGCCGCGACGGATCTCTCGAGCCTTCTCCAAGTTACCGAACTCCCACCGAGTGAGGCCCTGTTTTTCAAAATCGCGGCTGGGCAGGGACTCGAAGCTTTCCTGGGCACGCCCCTCGTGGCGGGCCTGAATGTCCGAGAGCTTGCGAGCGATATCGAGTTCGCGCCCTTCGCCGTCGACGACGCGAAACCGCATCCTCAGGTGAATGGGAATGGAATCCAGGTCCCAGGCCTCGTGCGCCACTTCGATGCCGGTGATCCGCTTCAACGTCTGCCCCATGGCCCGGGTCAAGCTGCCCTTCCCGACTTCGAGGGACTCGCGACACACACGCGCGTACTCGGGCGCAGGAACGAAATTTCGGCGAAGGGGCTTTGGCAGGGAGCGAATCAGTGCCGTCATTTTTTCCTCCAGCATGCCGGGAACCAACCAGTCGAAAATTGAATCGTCGAGCTGATTGAGCGCCGCGAGGGGAATGGTAACGGTGACACCATCAATGTCGGAGCCAGGCTCGAAGTGGTAGCTAAGCGGTAACTTCATCCCATGCACCGCCAACTCGTCCGGAAACCGATCGGCCGTGACGTTCTCGGCACTGTGGCGCATGAGATAATCCCGGGTAAGGAACAGCGCCTTGGGATTCTCGCGTTCCTGCCGCGCCCGCCAAACTTGGAAACGATGCGCGTCCCACACGTCGGCCGGCAATTTTTCAGCGTAGAAACGAGCCAAGGTGTCCTCGTCGACCAGCAGGTCCCGCCGCCTCCCCTTGGCTTCCATGTCCTCGACTTCGTCCATGAGCGCCCGATTATGCTCAAAGAACGGTGCTTTGGTGATCAGGTGCCCAGCGACCAGCGCTTCACGGATGAACAGTTCGCGGGCCTCGACGGGAGCTACCGGACCGTAGTTCACACTGCGCCGGGGCATGACGACAAGGCCGTAAAGCGTGAGCTGTAGATCGGCCGTCACTCGCCCGGACCGTTTCTCCCATCGAGGGTTGAAATAGTTTCGTTTCAGTAGATGAGGAGCGAGTTCCTCGATCCACAACGGATCGATTCGCGCAACGTTTCGGGCAAACAAACGAGAAGTCTCCACCAACTCCCCTGCCATGACCCACTTAGGCTTCGGCTTGGCAAGTGCGGACCCGGGAAAAATCAGGAACTTGCGATTGCGCGCACCCAGGTACCAGTTGTCGTTGTCTTTGACCCCGACGGTGCTCAGCAGGCCGGCTAAAATCGCTTTATGGATCGCAGCGTATTCGGCGGGCTCGGCGTTCGGCATGAGACCCATGTCTTTCACCTGGGCCTGAAGCTGTCGCTTCGTATCGTGCCACTCGCGCAGCCGCAAGTAAGAGAGGAATTCTCGCCGACAGAGCTTCCTCAACTGGTTCCCGGAAAGGTGCCTGGCCCGATCGTGGTAATACTCCCAAAGCTTGAGAAACGACACGAAGTCGGATCGGTCATCCCGAAATCGAGCGTGCTTCTCGTCTGCCGCTTGCTGGGCGTCCAATGGACGCTCCCGCGGGTCTTGGACGCTGAGCGCAGAAACGACGATCAACGCCTCCGAGATACAGCCGTAGTCACGGGCAGCCAGCACCATGCGCCCAAGGCGGGGATCGAGGGGCAGTCGCGAGAGTTGCCTGCCCAGGTCGGTCACCTGCCGGCGCTCATCGACGGCTCGAAGTTCCTCGAGCAACTTGTAACCGTCGTTGATTTGTCGGCTGTCGGGCGGTTCCACGAACGGAAAAGTGGCGACGTCTCCCAAGCTCAGGGCCCCCATTTGAAGGATCACCGAGGCGAGGTTCGTGCGCAGGATCTCGGGTTCGGTAAACTCCGGCCTAAGCGTGAAGTCCGACTCCGAGTACAGCCTAATGCAGATGCCCTCTGACACCCGGCCGCAACGTCCCTTTCGCTGCTCGGCGCTTGCCCGGGAAACTGCCTCGACGGGCAAGCGCTGAATCTTGCTGCGCACGCTGTAGCGGCTGATGCGGGCGTAACCCGGATCGACCACATAGCGGATTCCCGGTACGGTAAGGGATGTCTCCGCCACGTTGGTGGCAAGCACGATGCGGCGCCCGTGATGGGGCCGAAACGCCCGGTCCTGTTCGGCGGCTGAAAGTCGCGAGTAGAGGGGCAGAATCTCGGTATTTGGCGGATGGTGCTTTCGCAGCGCTTCCGCGGTTTCCCGAATCTCTCGCTCCCCCGACAGAAACACGAGCACGTCCCCTGGGCCCAGGCGCGCCAATTCGTCCACTGCATCGAGAATGCCCTGAATCTGGTCTCGGTCCAGCTGGTCCGGATCCTCCGAGACGAGCGGCCGGTAGCGCACCTCCACGGGGTAGGTGCGTCCCGACACGTTGACGACCGGGGCGCCGCCAAAGTGCCTCGAGAATCGTTCCGGATCAATCGTGGCCGAAGTGATGACGAGCTTCAGGTCCGGACGTTTCGGCAAGAGCCGGGTGAGGTATCCGAGCAGGAAATCGATATTGAGACTGCGTTCGTGCGCTTCGTCGATGATGATGGTGTCGTACTGCTCGAGATGTCTGTCCTGCTGGATTTCCGCCAACAAAATTCCATCCGTCACGAGCTTGATGTAGCCGTCTCGACTGGTGTGGTCGCTGAACCGAATCTTGAACCCCACATGCAGGCCCAGCGGCGAACCCAACTCCTCCGCAATTCGATTTGCCACGCTACGCGCGGCGATGCGCCTCGGCTGCGTGTGTCCAATAACACCCGCGACACCACGGCCAAGTTCTAGGCAGATTTTCGGCAGCTGCGTGGTCTTTCCCGAACCGGTCTCGCCACAGATTACGACAACCTGGTGATTCCGGATGGCGGTCGCGATTTCCTGGCGCCTGGCGCTGACCGGAAGCTCGCCGGGATACGTCAGCGCCGGCAGGTTCGCCCGGCGAGCCTCGGTAGCATTCTTGGACCTCTCCATGGCCTCGTGCAGCGCACGGATGCCTCTATCGGTGGGCTGGCCCCGCCGATACCGGCGTCGGAGCCCCGAAATTCGGAGGCCCAACGTCCGACGGTCGCGAACCAGGCAGTGTTCGAGTTCGGACTCGAGGCGGTCGAACTCGGCCGGCATGGAAGACAACGATGGCGTAGCTCGTCCGTGTCCGGGCGTCTCAGTTGCCCCGTCGATGCATGTTGATCTGTCTGTACATTCCCTCGATGTTCAGCTCACGCCATTCCTCGTACTGCTTGAAATGACTGAACTCCTCGAGCTTGATCTCGGACTTCATTTGATCCAGCGTCGAGCCCGCGCGCGCGGCGGCTAATACCTGGTCGTAAAGCGCCCTGAGATAGGCTTGGTGCTCCACCGCATCTTCTTTGGTGCCAACGGAGCCATGACCCGGCACGAGAATATCGAAATCGATCCCCTTCAGCACATCGATCGCGTCGATCCAATCCGGGAAATAGGCGTCCGTCAGGTCCTGGTACGGCATTCGGTCCACGGAGACGAAATCGACGGCGAACAAGGCACGTTCCTGCGGAAAATGCATCACGATCGAATTGTCGGAATGCCCCCGCCCAACGTAGATCAGCTCGACGGCCTTGCCGCCGAGTTCGATGCTCATGCGATCCGAAAAGGTGATTTCTGGCACGGCGGTGGGGCGCCCCTCGCCGACGATGGTGGCCTTGGCATTTTCATGTGCCACCACGATGGCCGCGTCGTCAAACACCTCCCCACCGGACGAGTGATCCGGGTGGTCGTGGCTATAGACGAGATAGCGAACTGGCCTGGCAAACCGGTTTTCGATTTCCGATTTCAGCCAATTTGCAGCATCGGCGTTGATCGGGTCAGTAACGATGACGCCATCGTCGGTCACCAAGAACACCGAGAAATGGAAGTTGTTTTGAAAGCGATACAGGTCGCCCGCGATCTGGGTGATCGCACGGGTATCCTGTGCCGACCCGACATGGGCAGTCGCAAAGAGCACACTCGCGCACGCTACCGTAACCATACGCTTCATCGTTAACCCCCGATTTTCCGCTAATCGACCATCAGACCAAACCCAGGGCGGGCGGGCTTGAAAGGGAATAATGAGCAAAGTTGTGCCCCCGCGCCAGCTCGACAATGAACCCACATCGGTTGTCTCACGCTATAATCCGCGCCCGCTCCAGACGAATGCCCGACCCAGTGACCGAAAATCTCCGAAACATCGCCATCATCGCCCACGTGGACCACGGGAAGACGACTCTCGTCGACCAGTTGCTGAGGCAGTCCGGCACGCTGGATGCCCGCGCTGCGATGCCGGACCGGGTAATGGACTCCAACGATCTCGAGCGCGAGCGGGGCATAACGATTCTGTCGAAAAACACGGCAATCCGTTGGGGCGACGCACGAATAAACATCGTCGACACGCCTGGCCACGCGGATTTCGGTGGCGAAGTCGAACGAGTGCTGTCCATGGTGGACTCCGTGCTGCTCCTGGTCGATGCTGTCGAAGGGCCTATGCCCCAAACCCGATTCGTCACGCGCAAGGCATTCGACCGCGGACTGAACCCCATTGTGGTCGTGAACAAGATCGACCGGCCCGGGGCGCGAGCCCATTGGGTAGTCGATCAGACGTTCGACCTGTTCGACCGACTCGGTGCAAACGACGAGCAACTGGATTTCCCGATCGTCTATTGCTCCGCAATTGGCGGCTACGCCGGGTTGAGCGAGGATGTCCAGTCGGGCGACATGGGGCCGTTAATAGAGACCATCCTGACGCATTGCCCACCCCCAAACGTGCAGCGCGACGGACCGTTCCAGATGCAAATCTCGACCTTGGACTACTCCAGCTACGTGGGGGCCATCGGCATCGGAAGGGTCGCCCGGGGTGCCATTGTTCCCAACTCTCCGGTAGTCCAAGTCGACCGTAAGGGGCGCGAGAGGCGGGTGCGGATCCTGCAAATTTTCAGTTTGATGGGGCTGACGCGGTTGGAAACCGATCGAGCGGAGGCGGGGGACATCGTCGCTGTCACGGGCATCGACGATCTCAAGATCTCCGACACGCTCTGCGACCCGGCAAGGATACAGCGTCTTCCGGAGCTGACGGTCGACGAACCGACTGTGAGTATGACCTTCCAAGTCAACACCGCGCCTTTCGTCGGCCGAGACGGTAAGTACGTGACCTCACGGCAAATCAAGGAACGATTGGACCGCGAGCTCATACGCAACGTTGCGCTGCGGGTCGAGCAGACCGAAGACCCGGACCGATTCAAGGTATCGGGGCGAGGCGAGCTGCACCTATCGATCCTGCTGGAGACGATGCGCCGTGAGGGATACGAGCTGGCGGTGTCGCGCCCCGAGGTGATCTACCGTAACGTAGACGGGGTACGCCACGAGCCTTATGAGGTCGTCACCGTCGACATCGAGGACAAGCATCAGGGCGCCCTCATGGAGGCGCTCGGAGCTCGAGGCGCAGAATTGCGGGACATGCTTCCGGACGGTAGGGGTCGGGTTCGGATTGATTTTGTCGTTCCGACGCGCGGACTCATCGGCTTTCAGACCGAGTTTATGACCATGACCTCCGGGACCGGACTCATATACCATGTGTTCGATCATTATGGCCCTTCGCGCGAGGGAAGCATTGCGAAACGGACCAATGGGGTCCTCGTCTCCAACGGCACCGGCAAGGCGCTGGGCTACGCGCTTTTCAACCTGCAAGAGCGTGGGCGCATGTTCATCGGTCCGGGCGAGGAGGTCTACGAGGGCCAAATCGTAGGGCTGCATTCGCGGGACAACGATTTGACCGTCAACCCACTGAAGGCGAAAAAGCTCACGAATATCCGTGCGGCCGGAAAAGACGACAACATTCTGCTCGCGACACCCATTCGGCACACATTGGAGCAAGCCCTCCAGTTCATCGAAGAGGATGAGCTGGTGGAGGTCACTCCCACGGCGATCCGGCTGAGAAAGCGTTTTCTCAAGGCGTGGGAACGAAAGCGAACGGGTTGACGCCATGGCGGGATCCGCCAGCAAGCTGGCTCCTAGAACGAGCCGCACCCAGGCCGTCGGAGCGAGCTTGCTCGCGAATCATCTTTTAGCGACATTTCAAGCTGTTGAATTCCAGAGGCAAGCGGAAACCGCGCTTCCGTTACCCCAGCCCGCCCATAGAGCAGAGAACCAGCATGGCAATCGATAATCCGGAGCACATGGTCAATCTGGCGCTGCAGGGAGGCGGCGCGCACGGAGCGTTCACATGGGGCGTCCTGGATCGTCTGCTCGAGGACGGTCGGGTCGGAATCGAAGCGATCAGCGGTACCAGCGCCGGCGCGATGAATGCGGTCGTCCTCGCCGACGGGTTCATGGACGGAGGTGAAGACGGTGCGCGCGAGCACTTGGCTGAGTTTTGGAAGTCCGTGAGCAAGCATGCGGCAAAGAGCCCCATACGGCGCAATCCTGTCAACATTCTGCTGGGAGACTGGGGTCTCGACAACTCAGCGTCCTATCTCTACATGGATCTCCTGACGCGACTGGCATCACCCTACGAGCTGAACCCCTTGAACCTGAATCCGCTGCGCGACCTGCTCGAATCGACGGTCGACATGGAGCGGGTTCATTCGTGCAACCGAATCAAACTGTTCATTTCCGCAACGAACGTGCACACCGGTCGTGTGCGTGTTTTCAAGAACGCGGATCTGAGCATCGACGCGATCATGGCGTCCGCGTGCCTGCCCTTCCTTTTCCACGCGGTGGAAATCGACGGCGTCCCTTACTGGGATGGCGGCTACATGGGAAATCCAGTGCTTCACCCGTTCTATAACTCCTGCACGACAGCCGATGTGCTTCTTGTCCAAATCAATCCCGTCGAACGGCGGCAAACACCCCGTACAGCCCGCGAGATACTCAACCGCGTCAACGAAATAACCTTCAACAGCTCCCTCTTGAAGGAGTTCCGCGCAATCGAGTTCGTGTCGCGACTCATCGAGGAGGGCAAGCTCGACCCAGGACACTACAAGAATGTCCACCTGCATTGCATTCAAGGAGGCGATGCCATGCAGGATCTTTCCGCGTCGAGCAAGATGAACGCCGAGTGGCGATTCCTGAAGCACCTACACGATCTCGGCCGCGCGGCGGCGGATCGCTGGCTCGACGAGCATTACACGAAACTCGGCGTGCGAAGTTCGTACGATGTTCGGGCGCTATTCGGTATTGGTCGCAGGGCATTGGACGATAGCCCATTGCCCACAGCAACCGAAGAGCGCCCGTCGGATGGTGCCAGCCCGTAGACCCGAGGGCGGAAGCGCCGAAGGGGCGATCCGCCATCTTGCGCGTCCCGGGCGGGAGCTCGACCTCGAATCCTCCAGCACAACGCCCTACCGCCTATCCGATCCGCTCGGGCGGAATTCGGCTCAGCCGGCCTGCCGCGTGTGTACCGTATCTTCGTTGGAAACGCCCGGGCGTCCCAGAAGTGCACGGGGCGCGTTCAGAAGCCGGCTCGCTCTCGATGGAGAGACCGGAGGGCTAATCAAGTAGCCCTGTACGGCGTCGCAACCGAGGGATCGAAGCGCATTCAGTTGCTCCGGAGTCTCAACCCGCCGAGCAATGACTTCCAGCCCCATGCCGTGGGCTATGTCGAGCACCTGTTCGAGGCGATGCAATGTCTCCGAGCCGTGGGCAAGATCTTCCTCCGGGACGCTATCGATCTTGATGGCGTCCACAGCGAGCCGCCGGACGTAGTCGACATCGGGACATTTCAAGCCGAGCTCGTCGATCGCCAAGCCGACCCCGAGGGCCCGCAACGACGACAGGGATCGCGACAACGCATGTAAATTGGCCGTCACCCCGCTTTCACCAACTTCCAGCATCAGCGAACTCGGCAGAATTCCTGTCTTGTTCAGCATCTCCGCGAGGTCACTGGCGAACGATTCGCCGCATAGCTGCGCGGCCCAGACGTTGACGTTGATTCGAATTGGCGGCGAGCCCGTGTCCAGCCAGGAGCGCGCCTGCTCGCACGCTGTTCGGAGAGCCCATCCACCGATGGTGTCTATCAGGCCGGCGCGCCCAGCGACTGCAAGGAACTGGTTCGGCTGAAGCAGGCCGAGTTTGGGGTGTTCCCAACGTACCAGAGCCTCCATGGCCACGATTCGACCCTTCGTCGGCTCCACGATGGGTTGATAGCTGAGACGCAATTCGCCCCTGATCAAGGCGTGGCGAAGTTGGCTCGCAAGCCGACGCTCCTCGAGACTTTGATCCTGCATCTCGTCGACGTAGAACAGATACCCCATCTCGCCGTGCCGATCCGAGTGACGCAACGCCGATTCCGCACGGTTGACCAATTCATCGGCATCCGTGCCATCGAGCGGACAGGTGCTGATGCCGATGTTGCAGCTAATGTTCACCTCGAGCCCGTCGCACTCGAACGGGAGGCTCAACGCATTCATGAGTCGCCTCACGGTGGCGGCCACGCTTTCAGGCGTGTCGACACCGGTTAGCAAAATACCGAATTCATCGACACCGCATCTGGCAACCGCCGCATTGGCGCCGTCCTCGCTCAGGGGCGCAACGACGTCGGATGCGCGCAGCACGTCGGTCAGGCGAACACCGATCTGACGTAGAAGCTCGTCGCTCCGGGCGTCACCCGAGGCGTCGCCGAAGCGACGAAATGCCCTCAGCCCGATTATGAGCACAGCCGCGAAACCGCCGTTTTCGGCTACTCCGCGAGCGGCGTGTCTCACCTGCCGCAGAAAGGCGGCGTGTTTGGGGAGACCGCTAGGCGGGTCGGCACCAAGCTCTCGCTCGAGAATATCGAGCGATTCCTCGCTCGGGTCGTGCCCAGAATGGGAAGTGTCGGCCTGTCGGTCCTGTTGGCATTCATCCGCCGGCCCATGTGCTCCTTCCGTCGGTACACCCTTCTCCTCTGGTGCATGCCTCGCCGAGCCATCGCCCCAGCTCATGACTCTGTTCCGACCCCGATCCTTTGCCGCATAGAGCGCCTGGTCCGCTTGATCCAGTATTTCCTGTACCGTCGTCCCCCCGAACGAAAGGTTCGATAGGCCGAAACTCGCCGTTAGCCGGCTGGACGCCGGAAGAACCCCGGTTTCCCGGGCCCGCTCGGGAAGCGCCTCTTTGACGCGTTCACAAATGGCGCGGCCTTCCTGCGCCTCGATATCCGGCATCACAATGCAGAATTCCTCTCCGCCGTACCGGCAAACCAGATCCTGAGGCCGCATGGCACCGGTAAGGGTCTCACCCACGAGGCGTATGACCTGGTCACCAACGCCATGACCGTACCGGTCATTGATGAGCTTGAAATGGTCGATATCCAGAATGACACACGTGAGTTCCGTGCCATCGGCGCGCGATTTCGCGAGAAACCCAGAGAAGCGGTCGACGAAAGCGCGTCGGTTCAGACAGCCGGTCAGAGGATCGTGGCTCGCGAGAAACTCCAGCTCCGCATTCTGTTGCTGCACCCGTTCCTGGGAAGCCTCGAGCACTCGCAGAGCATCCTCCAGCTCGACGTTCTTGCGCTGCAGTTCCGTTACGTCGTCGAACGTGACCAGCACGCCTCGAATCGCCCCTCGCGGGTCGATGATCGGGGCACTATTGACGCCAAAGGCCAGTACCTCGCCAGTGGATGAGGTCATCTCCAACGACGCGCCGGTGCGATGCCTCCCGTCACTCAACACTCCAGCCCACGGCATCAATTGCGCTGTCTCGCCGTCGCCCGGCGCGCTCAAGGGCAATCGGCTCGCCTCCATTCCGAGAAAAGAGTCAACTGGACGGCCGGATTTCTTGCCAAACGCGTGGTTGGCGAGAACCACACGCTCCCTTTCATCGAGTATGAGCACACCCTCGGCGAGCGCGTCCATGGCCGCCTTTACGCGATCGGGAATGACCGAGGAAGGGTCTAAATCCCGCAGCGCCCTTCGAAGGAAGAGCAGATAAGAAAAAAATCCTGCAACCGCAAAGAACGCGACCAGCCTCAGAAGCGGATGATCGATGACCCTGAGGAAACCGCCCACATGCAGTCGTGTGAAGTCGATGGCGACCGTTGCCCAAAGGTCGTCATCGCGGAAAATGGGAACTCGGATATTCGTGACGGTTGAGGATCGCGAGGGCTTGTTGGACTCACCGAATGCGGAGGAAGGATTCCCCGCCTGCGCAATCAACGACCCGTCGGGCGTCCGAAGAGCCGCGGAAATCACGTCGGCGTTCCGATCGACGAGTGCTTCCATGCTCTGCTCGATTCCCTCACGGTCGTCCCGTTGGGCGAGAATCGAATACTGGACGGCGAGCGACTCCACCAGCTTGCCGCGGGCCTCGATGGCAGAGCGGTCCACGTCGGGCACCACCCCAGTGAAGTCACCCACGATGACAAGACTGACCGTAAGCAGCGCCAAAATTATGCTGAGCCGAAATGATGCGGGTATCCGGTTCATTTCGATCCTTCCTTGGGCTCGCTCGGCACGGTCGAATCCTCGTCCGCACTGAACAATCGATCGAGCGAGTTGTTGCCGTTGTCATCACCGAGGCCCAATTTCGGAAGCTTGGCTCTCTTTGCGGCAGTGGATCCGAGCAGAACCGGCAGTGGATCGAACCCCTTCCATGCCGGAATCCCAGCCAGCAAGGTGCTTAGAAGCGAACCTCCCCGAATCGCCCAGGTGACGACGCCGGCGGTAAAGGACAGTCCGGAGGCGGTCACGCCGTTCGCCACCCATTTCATGTATTTCTCATCCCTGGACATGTCGTCGCCGAATTCAGAGCGAACGATGTCGAGCGCGTCGAGAAACTTTGGACTCGCCATCAAGGAGTTGTCGTAGGCGATGCCGTCGGCGTGGCTATTGGCCGCGTTTGCGTTTGACGTCGAATCGCCCGGCTGAGACGAAGTATTCGGCTCGCCCCCAGCCTGCGCCGGTTCCTGCGGCTCTATCGATGTTTCTTGCTGCAAATCCTCGCCGTCGACTATTTGCTCGGTAGCTTGCTGTTCCGAGTCAGTGTCGGACTCGTCTTCGGCTGGAGCCTCGTCTGGCTCCGTGCTGCCAGCGCCGCCACCCGCGGCGGCCGGCTCGAAGTCTCCGA
>JBFGYN010000073.1:0-12492 GCA_041587415.1 Candidatus Competibacterales bacterium
CAGCGGAAATGTCTTGGCTATCATGCCGAGGCTAATGTGGTCGGTGATACGTGTACCCTTCGCCAAACCAGCCACCGTTCGGGCCATCTTGCTCCTCCGAAACAACAGCGACTTGCGAAGGATACCTCATGTTTTACATTAAGTGAACGGTATTGGGGTTAGCCAGCATGCTGGCCAATCGGGGCGATGAGCGTCTGCCTAATCGAACCTGGCACTCGTGCGCACCATCGCAGCAAATCCCACTGGGTCCAGAGACGCACCGCCCACGAGTCCGCCGTCGATGTCAGGCTGTGCAAGCAGTTCGCCGATGTTATCGGGCTTGGCGCTACCGCCGTACAAAATTCGGATCTTGCTAGCGGCTTGCTCCCCGAGCCGCGCGCCGACGAGACCGCGGATCTGAGCGTGGGCGTCCTGCGCCTGTTCTGGGGTCGCCGTCAAACCGGTTCCGATGGCCCACACCGGTTCGTAGGCAACGATCATGTCGCCGGGCGCATCGAGCACCGACAAGACCGCGTTCATCTGCTTTCTCAACACCGCGTTCGTCTGATCGGCTTCACGCTCGTCCAGCGTTTCCCCCACGCAGACGATGGGAGCCATTCCAGCATCGAGCAGGGCCCTGGTCTTTTCCGCGACCGCAGCGTCGGTCTCGCCATAGTGCTGGCGCCGCTCGCTGTGTCCCACCAGAACCGCCGCCTCACGCGACTCCTTCAGCATCGGAATGGACACCTCGCCAGTGAAGGCGCCGGCGTTCTTCTGATGCACGTTTTGAGCGGCAATGGCAATGTGATGCCTGGCGGTGAGTGCCACCGCTTTCTCGATCAGCGTATAGGGCACGGCGAACACGACGTCCACAGACTCGGCGACTTCCCGGGTCTGATAGCCGGCTTCCATTACAAAAGTTTGGAAATAGTCGTCCAACTCGGCGTTGGTCTTGTGCATCTTCCAGTTGCCAGCGAGCAGTCGCTTTCTCATGCTTGAGCCCTCTCGGAAATCTGCTGATTGAGTCGATTGGCAGGCCTGATCAGTGCTGTCGAACACGGTGCCCGGTCGATCTTCCACACCCAAGGATACCAGCCTCGAAACCGATCTCGATCCGGAGAAATAGGCGATGCAGCGTGTTCGCAATGGCGGTGGACCCCGGCACAGGACCGGGCGGGGCGCATCGTGATTCAGGACCAATGATCGCGACCCGAGTGTCCCGTCCCATAAGTTCATTGCATTTCGGCGGGGCGAGGAGCGCCGGAGTCTCTGCGCTCGCGGCGCAAGGCGCGATGAGTGCGGTTGGATCGTTGCAGATGAGCGAGGATCAACGCCGTCCCGCCGGGCGCAAAGGCTCGGCCCTTGTGGATCGACACGCCATGCGCGCGTACAGATCAGATGTTCCCTACGGATGAAGGCGCCGTTGCTCGCAGGGCACTGTGCTAACCCGCCGACTTGGACGCTCGCGCAGCAGTCACGAAGTGCTCGAGCGGCCTCGGCCGACCCAGGACGTGGCCCTGAATGTAGTCCACTCCGATATCAGCCAACTTCTCCCGCACTTCGCTGGTTTCGACGAATTCGGCGATCGTGCGCTTGCCCATAACGTGTCCGATATCGTTGATGGAGCGCACGAGTGCGAGTTGTGTCGGATCGGTCAGTATTCCGCGTACGAATTCCCCGTCGATCTTGAGAAAATCGACGGGGAGGTTTTTGAGATATGAGAACGAGGAGACGCCGGTACCGAAATCGTCGAGCGCAAACAAACAGCCCCACCCGCGCAGGGTTTTCATGAAACGCCGGGCACGCGCCAGGTTTCTCACTGCCGCCGTCTCGGTGACCTCGAAACACAGCTTCTCGGGTGGGACAATTCCCCGGCTCAGACCCCGGTCAATAGCGGTGAGTACCTCGCGCGCCCCGAGCGACACACCCGACAAGTTGATGGAGCAGAGACCAAGTTCCCGAACATGCGACGGGTTATCGCACAACCAATCGAATGCGGCGGTCACGACCCAGCAATCGAGCCGGGTGACCAGCCCGTAACGCTCTGCCGGCGGCAAGAACGAATTCGGCATCACGAGGTTCCCGGACTCGTCCATCATTCGAACCAGTACCTCGTAGTGCAAGTCGGTGTTGTCAGCCGGCCCCGCCCGGGAGATGGGCTGACAATATAGGCGAAGCCGGTCGTCGTCCAAGGCGCTCTGCACCCGTGCCGCCCAGCGCATCTCACCCTGGCGCCGCGCGAGCTCGATGTCACCCTCGTGGTAGACATGCACTCGATTGCGGCCTTCGTCCTTGGCGGTGTAGCAGGCCGCATCCGCCGCACCGAGGACGGCCATCGCGTCTGGCGTGTCCGCGGTGATGGCAACGACACCAACGCTAACGCCTACCGTGTAGCTCTGATCATCCCAGCAGAAACGGAATCGGGCGATCGCATCCCTCAGGGCCCGGGCAAATTGCTCTGCTTCCTGCAAACTCGCGCGGAACATGAGCACCGCGAATTCATCACCGCCAAGGCGCGCGAGCAGATCCGAGTCTTGGGTGCGATCGGAAAGCCAGTCGCCGAGCTGTCGCAGCATCTCGTCGCCCGCCGCATGCCCCGACGTGTCGTTCAGGACCTTGAACTGATCCAGGTCCATGTAGCAGAGCGCGTGCTGAGCGCTCCCGGAACGCGCCTCGGCAACCGCCTGCACGAGGCGGCGTTCGAACTCACCACGATTGACCAGGCCAGTGAGGCTGTCGTGGGTCGCCTGAAAGGCAAGTTTTTCCTCCAGGTCGTGTCGAGCCGTGACGTCCGTCAAACGACCGCTGAATCGTTCCGCGCGACCGTTCCCGTCGAACGTATACCGGCCACGTGCTTCGACCCACAACCAACGCCCGTCCGGATGCCAATGACGAATCGTGGACTCGAATACCTCCGTCCCGCGGCGAAGATGTTCCTTCAGACCAGATTGAAATTTGGGCAAGTCGTCCGGATGTATGTACTCGCGCCAGGAATAGGCATTCTGTGCATCCGGGTCGCCTTCGATACCGATGATTTCCCACCAAACGGTGGAGAACCAGATGCGATCGGAAAGGATGTCCCAATCCCAGAGGCCTTCCCGAGTGCCGTGCACCGCGAGCTTGAAGCGCAGCTCGCTTTGTTTGACCGACTCCAGTGCTTCCATCTCAGCGGTGACATCACGTGCGGCGCCGCGGTACCCGATAAAATCTCCGTCCGCGGAAAATATCGGTTTGCCGCTCGTGGAGATCCACTTTCTTCCGCCACCGGCCGACATCCGAGAGTAGACGAACTCGCGAAAAGGGCGCCGCGCCCCCAAATCGGCGATGTGCCCACATACGTCGGCAGTTTCGTCGCCATCTGCCACTTCCACTCCCGACCGCCCCACGAAACTCGAGGCCGGCACACCCAGAACATCTTCGATGCGTTCCGATAAATAGGTGTATCGAAGATCCGGCCCCATCTCCCAGACCCAGTCGGAAGCCACTTCCGTGAAATCCCGCAAACGGGCCTCACTGTGGCGCAACGCGCGCGCGACGTGCTTCGGCTCGGTTATGTCCTCGGCAATGACGACCAGGTAACCCTCGCTGAGGCCCGCGCCTATTACCAAACGGGTGCTGAGATTGAGCCAGAGCGCACCGCCCCCTTTGCACCGGACACGGATTTCGCGATACCGGGCCACATCGTCGTCGCCGGCAATCGCCCTCCGCGGGGCGGACAGCTCCTCCTCCAGCGGAAACGCGTCGAAACGTTTGCCCTGAAGCGCCATTCGGGGTTTTCCCAGGAGATCACAAAAGCGTTCATTGATTCGGAGGCACCGATGGTCGAGCGCGATGTGCGCAATGCCGACCGGCGCGCGCTCGAAGGTGGACCGAAAGCGCTGGTCACTCGCCTCCAGCGCCTCGCCGGTTCGGGCCTGCACGACCGTGTGAAACACCATTAACCAGAAAAGAGGCTGAAGAAACCTCGTATAGTCCTCCAGGCCTCGGAACGAGGCGTCCCCGGACCAGATTTCTATCAGGCTCGCGAAGTGCCCACCGGCAGTTACCAGCAACAGCAACAATGCTGCAGCCGTCAGAGGGCCGCGCCGATGTCCGAAGCTGGAAACCAGAACGTAGCTGAAGGCGGTGACGGTTGCGCCGAGACCCACGAGCTCGGATGCCAGACTGACTGTCACGGTCAGTGAGACGATAGGTAGCTGCCAGCTTTGTCACACCAAATGACCAGTGCGAGCGTGCTGGCAGCGAACGCCATGTGTTCCAGGGTGTTGACGACAGTTTGGAATCCGACCATCTCGCAGGCAGACAACAACCATCCGATCAAGGTGAGGGAATAACCGGCAATGAGCCAGGAAATACCGCAAAAACCAGATAAATGTGAACGACTTGTCCAGAGATAGGCCACGCCGCCCAAACCGAGTATCACGCTAATCAGACCGAAATCCGAAGTCATGCCTGCACTGCCAGATTGAGGATCGTTGGAAAATGCCAACCAAGGGCCCCAGGCGAATAGTCGGTGCTGCTTGCTCGGCCGGATCTACGCAGGCAATTGGCACGCCAATTGGCGAATCGCCGGCTGAGGCCTGCCTGGCTTAGGCGCTGCAGGTGAAGCCGAGCGCACGGATTCTGCTGTCGTGTCGAAGTCTGTGATCCCGGAGGCGACCCGATCCATGTAACGGCGGGGTCGATCGGCATGCAGCCGGAAACGGCCTGCCCCAGAACTTGTGCGTCGGTGCGCGGGCGTCAGCTAAGATAGGAATGCACGGAATCGTGGAGCATGCCGTTGCTGGCCAAAACGCTGGTGGTTTCCAGTTGCAGTGCGTGGCCGTCCAGGTCCGTGACCCGACCGCCCGCCTCTTGCACGATGACCGCGCAGGCCGCCACATCGAGAATGTTGACGTCCGATTCCACAACGGCGTCCAGGCGGCCCGAGGCAAGTTGGTGATAGTGAAAGCAGTCGCCGTAGCCGCGAGTGCGATTCACTGACGTGACCAGCCGGCCCACGCCGGGCCACTTCGAACTGGAGGCGAGCGTCTTGATGTTTCCGAATGAGAGCGTGGCCAGGTCGAGGGACGCAATGTCACTGACGCGAACCGGCTCGCCCTGCAGATAAGCGCCGAGGCCATGCTCCGCCCAGGCCATCTCCCGGAACGCCGGTGCATTCGAGACGCCGAGAACCAACTCGCCCTTTCGCATCAATGCGATCTGCGTCGAAAAGTACGGTGACTGCCGGACGAAACTCTTGGTCCCGTCGATCGGGTCGACCAACCAGAGATACTCCGCATCGAGACCGCTCCGCCCAGTTTCCTCACCATAAAACCCGTACCCGGGAAAGCGTTCCGTCAAAATTCGGCGAATCGCCTGTTCAGATTCGACGTCGGCCACTGTCACCGGTGTCTGATCGTCTTTCATCTGCACCGCGAGGTTTCCCAAGAAATAGTGGCGGATGACGTCTTCAGCGGCACCGGCCGCTTCAATGGCGGCGTCCAGCATTGCGCTGTGAACCATTCATTCGCTCCTGAATCGACGGGCTAGGCAGCCATGAAGTGTACCATTGCGTTCGGTCGTTTATTTCGCGATCGTATGCTGCGTGCAACGGAAAGGACCAACAAGATGGGTCACCGATTGAGCAAGATCTACACGCGTACGGGGGACGCCGGCGAAACCGGTCTTGGCGATGGCAGCAGAGTCCCGAAAGACAGCGTGAGAATCGAATGCAATGGGGAGGTGGACGAGCTCAATTGCGTTGTCGGGATGGTGCTCGTCCATCCGATTTCGGATTTCATCCAGGAAAGCCTGACCGAAGTTCAGCACAAATTGTTCGACCTTGGCGGCGAGCTGAGTATGCCGGGCTACAAAGCCATCGACGCGTCGGACGTGTCGCGCCTTGAGCAAGAACTGGACACGCTCAATGGCGAGCTTCCGCCGCTGCAGGAGTTTATCCTTCCAGGGGGCGGGCCGGCCGCCGCCGCCTGCCACTTGGCGCGTGCGGTCTGCCGACGAGCGGAACGGCGACTCGTAGCCCTGAACAGAGAGCAGGAAGTCAGTCCAGAGGCTCGCAAATATCTGAATCGGCTGTCCGATCTACTATTCGTCATGTCCAGAACTCTGGCGCGCGCGGAAGGCGGGAGCGAAGTATTGTGGCGACACGACCGACGCCGTAGCCGCACCTGACGGGACCGGCCTGTGAAGGGTTCTCGCGTCTTCACGTTTGCCTCTTCAAGCCTGCAGTCCGACCAGCGGTGGGGCGACGGTCAGTATCACGGCCCTTGATTCGGGACATACTCGCTCCCGGCCGGGGGATGTCGAATCAAGTGAAACGGGAGGTGGAAAAAACGGTGTCAGCCAACGTAGCGCGCGATGCAGCCGTCCATCCAGTGAAGGGCGTTCCCAAGGCGCGTGCGTGTGAGTCCGTAGCCGGCCACCACACCGAGGCAATTCGCGAGCATGTCCGATATTTCCATGAAGCGGACGCCCGTAAGTCCTTGAAGGAATTCCAGGAATACTCCGAGCATTCCGAGAGCGACTCCGAGCCATCTTGTGGATCGCGTTGGCCACGCTTGAACCGACCACCACATGAGCACGGCGTAGGCGATAAAATGCTGCGCCTTGTCCCAACCAAAGAGCCGCAGATCCACCTTCGGCGGGGAGGGAATCAGTGTCAGAACGACCACGGTTGCGATCATCGATACCCCGATCGTCTGCCAGGCGATTCTGAAACCATGCTGTTCTCTGCTCACGCTGCCTCCAACGTGTCTCAACGCGAACGGAGTGGCCCGTTTCGATACTGCCAGTACGCCTCAACTTGGCGCCTGCAACACCAACTTCATACCGGACAGTGGAACCGCGCACGCTTCGAATCGCCCGATCATCGAGAACTTTCCGGGGCCGGTCGGCGGGACGATCCTGCTCCGGGCCCGAGCTCGGGCCGCCATTACGGGCAGGTGCGATTCGGTCACGTTCCCGCCGCTTTTCTGTTCTCGGAACTTTATCCCGATTCTCGCTTGCGACCAACTTCGGACTAAGCGCTAATCAAACGCATGGATCCGGACCTGCTGCATCCCTGGAACCTGTCCCCGGCGAATGCCATCGCGCTGCAGCGCAAGCTCGCCCCGAAAGTTGTCCGCGAAGATCGTTTGGGCCCGGTGCAGCGCATAGCGGGGGTCGACGTGGGATTCGAAGATGACGGGCGCACAACCCGTGCCGCGGTGGCAGTGTTGAGGTTCCCTGAATTGAGTATTTCGGAAACGTCGATTTCGCGGGTTGCGACGACATTTCCCTATGTCCCCGGACTGCTGTCTTTCCGCGAAACGCCCGCCGTCCTCGACGCGCTCGCCAGACTTCGCCGACGGCCCGACCTGTTGGCGTGCGACGGTCACGGTTACGCCCATCCGCGCCGATTCGGTTTGGCGTGTCACCTTGGGCTGCTTGCGGACATTCCCAGCATCGGAATTGGGAAAACGCGTTTGCTCGGCGACCACGACCCGGTGCCCGATGTTCGGGGGAAATGCGTCCCCCTCAGGCATAAAGGAGAAGTCATTGGGGCGGTCCTCCGAACCCGCGTTGGCGTGAAACCCGTGTACGTCTCAATTGGCCATCGAATCTCCCTGGCGAGTGCCGTGCGATTCGTACTCGCCTGCTCTCCGCGCTACAAGCTTCCGGAAACCACGCGGCAGGCCCATCGGCTGGCATCTGCAAAGTGAAAGCCGCAGGAAGGGCTGCACGCCCTTCGCGTATCGGGGCAGCTTCGCGTTCCCAAGAGTCTCGCCGCAAATTAACCGATCTGGACTGACAACCAGCCCCGAATCCCACTCTTGCGAACTAGAAATTCGCGTCCCCTCGGTTTCGCAACTGAATGTTGCCACCGACGCCATCCTGGAAAATATCAAACGGCGTACTGGGGGGAAGACTGAGCACATCGTTGCCGGCGGCATTGTTCTGTAAGAAGGAATTCGCCGTCGCCCCGGCCCGAACGGCAAGCCCTGCGCGGCGGTTGCCGTGCGTTCGATTCTGTGCAATCAAATTGCCCACGGCTTCGCCCCCGGGGCCGAGCAGAATGCCCCACGCGTTACCGCGCGCCAGGTTCTCCACGACAAGATTACCGTTATTGTCGCCACCGCTGAGCTGAATGCCGCAGCCCGCGATCGCGTCTCCGGTCTGCCCGCCGTTGTTATTGGTGCGGTTACCACGGACGATGTTGTTCGAGCTGCCGTTAATCAGGAACACTCCGTTGTGACCATTGTCGTGTGCGGAATTTCCGTTGACGCGATTATTGTCCGAGTCGATGAGCACGATTCCGTCGGCAAGATTGAAAATCCCATCGCTCGAATCTTTGTCTGTGTTGGTTCTGGCCACGTTTCCATGGACACGGGAATGCGAAGTATTTTGCAAGACGATCCCGCGTTCGAAATTCTGGACGGTGAAACCCGACACCTCCACGTTTGTCGCATCCAGAACATGTATGCCAATGCCAGTTCCGCCGATTGCTGCGCCATCGATCAGCGCTCTGGCACTCTTCACGCGCAAGTCAGACTTGTCGATCACGACATGCTCCGAATAGGTCCCGCGGCTCACCTTGACGATATCCCCCGACTCGGCCGCGTCCACCGCCGATTGAATGGTGGGAAATTCACCTGGCACCTTTAAAACATTTGTCCTGGCAAACGCATCGGCACCGATCGCGCAGGCGCAGAGTGCGCCGAGAATGACGGGTAGTAGTTTTCGGATTTTCATTGCAGACACCTCAGCTTCTTTTTCGACTTTGATAAAACTCCTGTCCGCTCGACAACCTTGTCGTACAGCCCGCGTGCGCGAGCATGCTCCGCAGGCGTCCCTCCAACCATGCCCCTTTCAGTGTAGCCGCCGCTTCGGGGTCTGTGAGTCGAAAGGGCTTTCCGGCCGCGCAGTTCAACAAGTGGGCCCGAGTGACTCTTGCAACGCAGCCTTGGCGAAGTCGACAAAGGTGCGTGTTCGCGTCGACATGAGCCGCGCGTGGGGGTAGACGATGCTCACGGGAATGGGAGGCGAGGAGAAGGCATCGAGCACCTGTAGCTTCTTCGCAAGTGCCCACGGGGCAACCTGGTAGGAGAGGAACAGCCCGAAACCGAGCCCCGCCAAACAAGCATCGAGCGCGGCGGTCGCCTGGTTGCAGACGAATCGGCCGTTTGTCGCCACGGTGACCGGGGCGCCACTCTCGTAGAGGGTCCAGCTTCCACCTGCCGCGGTTCCCTGGAAATGCACGCAGGGTTTTTTGGAGAAGTCCTTTGAATGAGCTGGCGCGCCGACCCGTGCGATGAGCGCGGGGCTTGCAACCACGACGCGCCGCACTTCGCCCACCGGAATCGAAATCATCGAGGCGTCCGCCAGGCGCGCGATGCGGATTCCGACGTCAATTCCCTCCTCGACCATGTTCACGACGCGGTCCAGGAGCAGAAGGTCCACGTGCACGCGCTCGTACGCAGCGAGAAAGTCTGCCACAAGGGGAGTCACGTACATCTGGCCGAAAAGCGCCGGCGCAGTGACCCGCAGCCCCCCTGTGGGTTGGGACTGCCCGCTGATCAGCACCTGTTCCGATTCCCTCACGTCGGCGAGAATCTGCCGGCAGCGACCAAGGTAGGTGTGGCCCTCTTCGGTGAGTGACATTCGCCGCGTCGTTCGATGCAGCAGCCGTACACCCAGACTCTGCTCGAGGGTGGCCAGGGTGCGTACGACGGTGGGGAGTGACTTGCCGAGGGTCTCGGCAGCTGCGCTGAGGGATCCTCGATCGACGATCTCCACGAACGTGACCATGGCGGCGAGTTTGTCCACTCAAGCAAGATTACTCCGTTTTTTTGAGTAAACATATCAGTGGCGTGGCATTTATCCTAAAAAAGGTTTAATGCAAACTATCCCCCACTGCACAAGAGCGGGAAACCAGCGAGAGAAAAATGAAATGACCGATTCGACCCCAGTCACCCGAGGAGTACACCACGTGGGCCTGACCGTACCCGATGTCGAGCACACCCGCGCCTTCTTCGTCGCGCAACTCGGCTACCGGCAGGTGGGTGAGGTTCCGAACTACCCCGCGGTGTTCCTGAGCGACGGCACCGTGATGCTGACACATTGGCGCGCCGAAAACCCCGGCAAGGCCGTGCCCTTCGACCGCAAAAGCGTCATCGGCCTGCACCACCTTGCCCTGGCTGTCCCCGACGACGCCGCGCTCGACGCTTTGCACCAGCGCCTCGCCGTCATCGACGACGTCCAGATCGAGTTCGCACCAGAGCAGCTGGGCGGTAGCCGCGTGCGTCATATGATGATGTCAATTCCTGGCGGCATTCGTGCCGAGTTCATCGCCGCGTAGTAGCCAGCTTAGGAATGACCTTCGGAGCAGTCCCATGTCGTACCGATCCGCCGCATCGCCATTTCACCAGGGCGAGCAAGCCGTGCAGACGCGGCTTGGCGTCCGTGAGAGCATCGAGTCCTGGGCGCGCAAAGTGGTGCGTTCGTACTTCCCCGAGGAACATCGTGCTTTCTACCGTGAGCTTCCATTCCTGGTCGCGGCCGCCCGCGACGCCGAGGGGCGCCCCTGGGCGACGATGTTCGCCGGCAAGCCGGGATTTCTGAGTTCGCCCGACCGACACACTCTGGCGGTCGAAGCGAGCCTGACTTCGGGCGATGCGCTCGCAGGTGCGTTGTCGCGGGGGGCAGACATCGGCCTACTGGGCATCGAACTCGCGACCCGTCGGCGGAATCGAGTCAACGGCCGAGTGAAAACGATCGGGCGTGGCGGTTTCACGGTCGCAGTCGACCAGACTTTCGGCAACTGCCCCCAGTACATTCGGGAGCGGGAGTGGCATCTCGAACAACTTGCGGATGACAGGCCGGTTGTCCGCCGGAGTTCGGAGCTCACGGACGTTCAGGTGCGGGAGGTTCGTGCCGCCGACACGTTTTTCATTGCGACAGGACACCGCGGGTCGGTTGCCGATCCCGCATTCGGCATGGACGCATCCCATCGCGGCGGCGATCCCGGGTTCGTTCGCGTCACCGGCGACGGAGCGCTGGTGATCCCCGACTACGCGGGTAACAACCATTACAATACGATCGGCAATCTCGTTATGGATCCGCGCGCCGGCATTCTGTTCGTGGACTTCGAGACCGGCGGCTTGCTCCAACTAACCGGTCGAGTCCAGATCGATTGGAATTCCCCCGCGCTGCCGGAGTTCCCCGGCGCGCGACGCCTTTTACGGTTTACGGTGGATGAGGCGGTCGAGATCGAGCAGGCGCTACCGCTTCGCTGGGACCCGCCAGCGGTTGGCGTGCGTTCTCTCCGCGTCGTCGGTAAAAAACGCGAGAGCATGGACGTGACGTCGTTCTTGTTCGAGGCCCGTGACGGTGGGGCGCTCGCGGATTTCGAGCCGGGTCAACACCTACCCCTACTGATCGAAACCCGACAACACGCCGAGCCAGTAACACGTACCTATTCGCTCTCGAATGGCCCCGGTGAGGGCCGCTACCGCATTTCGGTCAAGCGCGAACTCCACGGCGCGGCATCAACCCATCTGCACGATCATGTCCAGGTGGGAGACATCGTCGACGCACGCCTGCCCGCCGGTGATTTCATTCTCGATCACGCCGCCGGGCCGGTCGTGCTGGTGAGTGCAGGCATCGGCGTGACGCCCATGATGAGCATGCTTTCGGCCCTGGATTCGCAGGGCACCGGACGACCCGTATGGTTCGTGCACGGTGCCCGGAACAGGAACCATCACCCGTTCGCGCGAGAGGTGCGAGAACTCGCCGCGCGCAGCGGTGCGGTGCAACTCCACGTCTGCTACAGCCAACCGGACCCCGGAGCAGAGGAAGGCCACGACTACCACTCGGAGGGCCGTGTGGACGGTAAGCTTCTCGTCAATCTCCTTCCCGATCTTGATGCGGAGTTCTACCTTTGCGGCCCAGCATCCTTCATGGCCACCGTGCACGATCTGCTCGAGCAGCGCGGCGTCGACCCGGTGCACATCCACTGGGAGTCGTTCGGACCCGTGGGCTGAGGGATCAAACTCCGCACGGGCGCCTGCACAGTGGGACAACACTAGGGAAGCCCTGATTAATTTAGAGTTTCCCTGCGGAACATGGACGCGTCGACGGAATCGACATGGCAGTTTGTCGATTCCGATTGGAAGGCGGAAACCGCGCATTTCGGTTTCCGCAGCTGGCAATTCCTGGATGCGATTGTTGAGGGTTTCCCGATGGATCCAACGGCGTTTGGGTCTGGCGACTTGGCGTAATCGGACGCCGGTGGACAAATGGTTTGCGGCGCACGACTGGCGGAAAAAACGTCTCCCAAGCAGCATTCGGACGGCGAACTGCCTGATTTCTCGTTACTACCGTATTAAATATTTCATATCAGTATGTTATCGAAAAACTCAAGCGTTCGAAGTCACGATTTCAGGCTATACTCTGGAGGCATTCGTGTAGGCAGAATTTCTTCGTAGACCGAAATCATACCCAATCGACATCTCGATGCAGACCTCCGGCCCCAGC
>JBFGYN010000074.1:0-12480 GCA_041587415.1 Candidatus Competibacterales bacterium
GCAGACTTCCTGACCACGAATGAGCGCATCGAAAAAGCGCTCGCCGATGATCGTTTAGTGCTCCTCTTTCAGCCCATTGCCACGCTGAGCGGCCAGGCGACCCCGCGCTTTCATGTCCGGCCCATGTACCGGGAGAATTCCGACAGCTTCAAGGAATTTCAGGAAATATTCGGTGCGCCCCGTGGCGACGGTGCACAGACCGAGCTCGACCGGTGGACGCTGCTTCGTTGCATCGAGCGCATGTCTGTAGCAAGCGACAAAGGAACACCGCCGACCTTGCTGGTTCCGATCACAGAAGACACGCTGCTACATGACGATACGCCGTCTTGGATGGAGGCGCATTTTCGGGCAAGCCCTGGTCTCATTCTCACCGTGCGCGAGGAAATTGCCACACGGTATTTTCGCCAAACCCAGCAACTCGCGCAGGTTGGTCGAAAATACCAGTGCGGAATCGCTATCGACTGTTTTGGATCGAGTCAAAACTCCGCTCGCCTCATCGATCTGCTGAGACCCAATTACATCCGCTTTCACGCCACTCTAACCGACTCGCTCGGTCAGGATACCGCGGCACAAGAACAGATGGACGAATTGGCCAAAGCGGTTCGATCCAACGGCGGTGAAGCCATCGCCGGTGATATCGGCAATGCCCATCAGCTGGCGGGGGTCTGGCAAACGACCCTGACTCTCGTAGAGGGGGACTTTCTCGCACCGCCGAGCCAGGAACTGGATTTCGACTTCGATCAATTTTGATCGTCGATAGGTGCTGAGCGGTCCGGAGCTTGCATCGCCCCTGCCCGAACGATCAATGATCGACAGGGAAGGCGCTATGGATCTTGCCTTGATGCTTTCGGCCGCAGCGGTGCCGGCCGCCGGCCTGTTTGCCATGCTATGCAAGAAGCGGCTCGCTGGGACAATGCGACGAGACCCCCGACCAGCGCAGGCATCGGGAACATTCGTAGGCCTCCGATTCATCGCGGATCCGGACAAGGCGTGCCCTGCCGCTGGGCGAATGCACCGGAAAATATTCCATGCCTACGCCAAGCCGGCACTGCCGATCCCGAGCTGCAAACGTCACAAGTGCCGCTGCAGATTCGAGGAATGGCCGGACCTGCGCGTCTCGAAACGCCGCACGAACATCGACCGTCGCGGGATGAACCGTGATACGGAGGATCGCCGCAAACGCCCGGATCGGCGAGAGTCCGGGCGGGTTTGGAACAAGGTCCGGTGATCTCCTAGTTTTCTGACAGACCAGTGCAATGACCGGGCTACGTCGATTCCTGGACGGAATTGACCGGGGCTTCCACAATGGCGGGCCACGTTCACCAACCGGCACCACCCTTGGACGAGTTTTCCGAGCCCACACGCCAGTGGTTTAAGCAGGCATTCGGCGGGCCAACCGACATACAACGGCGTGGTTGGCCCGTGATAGCCCGGGGCGAGCATTCCCTGCTGATCGCGCCCACGGGCAGTGGTAAGACGCTGGCGGCATTCCTCTCGGCGATCGACAGATGCCTGAAAACTCCGTCGGATGCACCGCCCGGGATCCGGATTCTCTATGTATCGCCGCTCAAGGCCTTGGTCTACGACGTCGAACGAAATTTGCGCAGCCCCCTGGTCGGTGTTCGTCACACGGCAGGGCGACTCGGAACCGCTGTGCGGGACATCGATGTCGACGTGCGCACCGGCGATACCTCGCAGCGGGACCGGAGGCGGCAGGCACGACTTCCCTCCGACATCCTCGTAACCACCCCAGAGTCCTTGTTTCTCGTTCTGGGATCGAACGCTCGCGAGACGCTGCGCACGGTTCATACGGTAATTGTCGACGAGGTCCATGCGCTCGCCCCGAACAAGCGAGGCAGCCATCTGGCGTTGTCTCTGGAACGACTGACTGAGCTCACGCAGGCGGATCCGCAACGCATCGGCCTGTCCGCCACGGTTCGCCCAACAGAGGAGGTCGCGAAGTTTCTTGGCGGTGATCGATCGGTGACGGTCGTCGACGCCTCGGGCAGACCCGACTTGGACGTCCGTGTGCACGTTCCAGTGCCGGACATGGATCGAGTTCAGCCGGTCGGATCCAACTCCCCGGGCAGTGGGTCGATTCTGGGCCAGCTCTACGCGCGCGAGGTTACGACACCCGCGCCGGAAAGAGGTATCTGGTCCGCCCTGTACCCGGAAGTCTTGGAGCAGATTCTGGGCGCGCGTTCGACCATCGTGTTTGTCAATAATCGCGGTCTCTGCGAGCGGTTAGCGCAGCGAATCAATGACATGGCTGGCGAGGAACTGGTGCGCGCGCATCACGGCAGCGTCTCCCACGCGCGACGGCGCGAAATCGAGGAAGGCCTGAAGGCGGGCAAGATTCGAGCAATCGTGGCGACGAGTTCGCTGGAGCTCGGCATCGACATGGGCGCCGTCGACCGCGTTCTGTTGGTCGAGTCACCCGGCTCCGTCTCCCGGGGCTTGCAGCGAATCGGCCGATCCGGCCATTCCGTCGGAGAAACCAGCACCGGACGCATCCTGCCGAAGTTCAAGGGCGATCTGCTCGAGGCTGCGGTCGTGGCCCAGCACATGGCCGCGGGCGACATCGAGCCCATTCGCTACCCCCGACATCCACTCGACGTGCTGGCGCAGCAGATCGTGGCCATGTGCTGCGATTCGGCGATGACCGTAGAAGGAATCGGGAAAGTGATCCGGCGGGCGCGCCCCTATCATGGCCTCTCGGAGAACGCGTTGACTGCCGTTCTCGATATGCTCTCCGGGCGCTACCCGTCGAATGAATTCGCCGACTTGCGCCCGTTGCTCGCTTGGGACCGCTCGAGCGACAAATTGAGTGCCCGACGCGGGGCGACGATGATTTCCCGGATGAATGCGGGCACCATCGCGGACAGGGGCAATTTCGCCGTGCATTTGGGGCCGGATGGACCAAAGGTGGGCGAGCTCGACGAGGAGATGGTGTTCGAGACGCGAACCGGAGACACCATCCTGCTTGGCGCCAGCAGCTGGCGCGTGGAGGAAATCACGCGCGATCGCGTGATCGTCACGCCTGCCCCGGGCGAACCCGGTCGCCTGCCGTTTTGGCGCGGCGACGGCCCCGGCCGGCCCATTGAGCTGGGTGAGGCGATTGGCGCCTTCGTGCGGGAACTCGACGCCGCGAGCGGTGATGACACGGTGGACTGGCTGTGTCGAAAGGCCCCCTTGAACCGACTCGCCGCGGAGAACCTGGCCAACTACGTCCGCGAGCAAAAACAGCACACAGGCACGCTGCCAACAGATCGTGCGATTACCGTTGAGCGTTTCCGAGATGAGCTGGGAGACTGGCGCATCTGCTTGCTGACGCCATTCGGGGCGCGCCTACACGCACCGTGGGCAATGGCCATCCAGAACCGACTCAGTGCTCAGGCGGGGTTCGAATTTCAGGTCATGTACAGCGACGATGGGATCGTGCTACGACTTGCCGACGCAGACGAACTTCCTCCGCTCGACGTCCTGTTCCCCGAACCCGAGGACGTGGATGATCTGGTCACTCGGCAACTGGAGTCCACGGCGCTGTTCAGCGGCATTTTCAGGGAGAATGCCGCCCGCTCGCTGTTGATCCCGAGGCGACGACCTGACAAGCGGAATCCGCTGTGGGCGCAGCGTTTGAAGGCGCAACAGATTCTGGCGGCGGTGAGGCGCTATCCGAGCTTCCCGGTGCTTCTGGAGACCTATCGCCAGTGCCTGTGCGACATCTTCGATCTGCCTGCCCTGAAGACGCTGCTGACGCGCGTTCGCGCCCGCGAGGTCCGCGTCGACGACGTCGAGACGCGCTCCGCATCGCCATTCGCGCGCTCACTGGTATTCGCTTATGTCGCTGCATACGTCTACGAGCAGGACATGCCAGTCGCAGAACGCAAGGCACAGGCGCTCACACTAGACCGCACGTTGCTGGCTGAGCTGCTGGGCCAGTCCGAGCTACGGGAGATCATTGACGCCGACGTCCTCGAGAACCTCGAGGCCCATCTCCAAGCCCTGATTTCCACGAGATTCGCCCGGGATCCGGACAGCTTGGAGGACTTGCTTCGACGACTCGGCGATCTGAGCGAGAAGGAGATCGCACGACGATGCCCGATGCCGCCCGAGGATTGGCTGGAGCAACTCCGCAAGGAAAGGCGAGCGGTGCCGATCAGGATAGGAGCGGAAGCGCGCTGGATCGTGGCTCCGGACGCGGGTCTCTACATCCAGGGCCTGGGCGTCGTCGTCCCTGCGGGACTCCCCGATAGTTTCCTGGCCTACGACGATCGCCCGCTGGAGCAAATCGTACTGCGTTACGCGCGAACCCACGGCCCGTTCACGACGAAGTCACTGGCCGAACGTTACAACCTAGCATTGGGACAGGTACTACCCGTTCTGCACGGTCTCGAGCGGGAAGGCGCCCTGCTGCGCGGCGAGATCCGCCCCGGAGGCGTCGAGCCCGAGTGGTGCGCCCCGGAAGTACTGCGGCGCTTGAAACGCGACACCCTGGCCAAGCTGAGAAACCAGGTCGCGGCTGTCGAGCCGGTGACGTATGCGCGTTTCCTGACCCGTTGGCATGGCATCGGAAACGAACCTGGCGGCCCATCTGCGCTGTTGGACGCCATTGCACGATTGGAAGGGTTGCCCGTGGCGTGGAGCGCGCTCTGCGACGTGATTCTGCCCTGCCGGGTACCCGGATTCAGGCCGGAGCAACTGGACATGCTGAGTGCCACGGGCGAGATCGTGTGGGTTGGCCACGGGGCTCTGGGCGCTATCGATGGCAGAGTGATGCTCCTGCGCAGAGACAGCGCGCCAAGGCTTTTGGACGGGGAAGATGAATACGAAGCGCCGACTTCGGTGCACGCATGCATGCTCGAGCACTTGACAAAGCGCGGCGCATGCTTTTTCTCGGAGCTCGAGTGTTCGGTCCGCGAGCGGCACCCTGACGCTGGCGCACGCCAAGTGAACGTTGCACTCTGGGATCTGGTTTGGACGGGACAGATCACGAACGACACGTTTCAGCCCCTACGTGCACTGGCAAGCCGCAACCTTGGACGCGGATTACGGACCCGTCAGAAGCTCGCCGGCGGCAGATGGTCTCGCGTTTCGGACCTGCGTTCGCCAAACGTTACCGCAACCGAACGGACGCTGGCGCGAGTACGCGTGCTTCTGGGGCGCTACGGTATCGTCTCCAGGGAAGTGACCACCGCCGAGGCGATTCCGGGAGGATTCGGTGGCGTTTATCGAACGCTGCAGTCGATGGAGGAAGCGGGACGTGTCCGTCGAGGGCACTTCGTGGATGGATTGACCGGGGCGCAGTTCGCGGAACTCGGAGCGGTGGATAGACTGCGAGCAGAGGTCGATGACAATCCACCAGGCGGGCATCGCGAAAGCCGTAAGGTCCTGCTCCTATCGAGTATCGATCCGGCAAATCCGTACGGCTCCGTGTTTCCCTGGCCGGAGCCCGGCGCCGAGACCTCACCGCGACCGCGCAGGGTTGCTGGTGCATGGGTTGTTCTGGTGGCAGGCACACCGGCTCTTTACGTGACACCGGGAGGACGTCAGCTCATAACCTTCGAAAACAAGCTGGGTGACAGTCACGAGAATCTCGCGCTGGCGCTCGCAGCCCTGCGCGACCTTACTGGCCGTTTCCGCCGCAAGCTTCTGATCGTAGAAACAGTGGATGGCATCGAGACGCGGGAGTCGCCTCACCGCGAACTCATGACCCGCTGCGGTTTCGTGAACGACTACCGCGGCCTGAGCCTGGACGCGGGGCGAGCCAGTGCCTGAAGGGGATACGGTGCACGCGCTCGCGCGAGCCCTCACGCAGATGCTCGAGCATCAAACGGCGGTCCGAATCCAAATGCGACCGAATACCGAACTGACCGACGTCGTGGTGGAGTCGGTTCGCGCGCTCGGAAAGCACCTAATGATGGACCTTTCCAATGGACTCACCGTTCGTAGCCACTTGGGCCTGTATGGATCATGGCATCGATACGCAAAGGGCGAGGTCTGGCGAAAGCCGCGCCGCCAGGCCGGGCTCGTGCTGGAGACCGACACCACCGAATTCGTCTGTTTCAATCCGCGCGAGGTGCAACTGCTATCCAGGGGTGGGATACAGGAGAAAAACCTGCTCAGCCGCCTCGGCCCCGACCTCGCGACAGCTCACATCGACTTAGAGGCGGTTGTTCAACGCGCCAGATCCCTCATCGACCCTGATACGAGTCTCGTCGATTTGCTGCTGGACCAGCGGATCGCTGCGGGCATCGGCAACGTGTACAAATCGGAGATCCTGTTTCTGAGCCGTTTGCAGCCGATGCGCGCGCTCGAGAGCGTGGACGACGAGCAGCTGAAAGACCTCTATCGAACAGCCTCTTCACTCATTCGCAAGAACCTCCGGGGAGGCCCGAGAATCACCCGTTTCGATTGTGACGGCCTGGGCCGGCTCTGGGTCTACGGCCGCGACGCGCAGCCCTGTCTTCATTGCGGGCACGCGATCCGGCGCCAACGCGCCGGCCGCGATCAACGTAGCACCTACTGGTGCCCTCGATGTCAACCGGAACGCCCCCAGAGGGACTCCAGCCGCTGATCTCGGCCGCATCGGTACCGATAAAAGCGGTAGGAGACAGGATTTTTTCGATAATAATCCTGATGATAGTCCTCGGCCGGATAGAATGGGCCAGCTTCCGAGATCTCAGTGACGATTTGCTTATCGAAGCGGCCGGACTGCACCAGCGCAGCCTTGGAGGCCTCGGCGAGGCGCCGCTGCTCCGGATCGTGAACAAAGATGCCAGTGCGGTACTGGCTGCCGAAGTCACAAAACTGGCCTTCGGCCGTAAGTGGATCCACGTTTCGCCAGAAAACGTCGAGCAGCTTATCGTAACCGATGACCTCAGGGTCGTAGACAACCCTGACAACCTCTGCATGACCGGTTACACCCGCCGACACGTCCCGATAAGTGGGATTCTCAGTTTCGCCACCGGTATACCCCGATGTCGTCGAAATCACGCCTTCGAGCTTGTCGAAGGGCGGTTCCATGCACCAGAAGCATCCGCCCGCAAAGGTCGCAACCGCCGCCCCTTCGGGTACGGAGTCCTCGGAAGACCCGGAGGCGCTCATGGCAAATCCGGCGAACATCGCCGCAATGGCAAGAAATCTGAGAATCCACATGCTAAATGTCTCCAGTAATCGCGGCGCGACAGGTTGAATACTCGGCTGTTTCCAAAGGCTGCCACCGTGCCCGAAAGTGTTGCGTCGGCGTCTGATATTCCCAGGCCGCGCCGCGGCATTTTTGACCACCTCACCGCGCTGCAGTTCGGTTGCGGCGTTGCGCCTCGAGAGGAACAAATCCAAACGCCTGAATCGGCTCCGACCCACGGCCGAGGTTCCCGGTGTGCAGCTCGATGCCCAACGAATGAAACGCCGTACCAATGCCGGCAGTGTACTCTTACGCACGGAATGCCTCGTCGACTGGTTGCAAATGAAACTCCACGATCTCGCCACACTGTCCGACCAGCTCGCGGCAACCTCCAGCCGAAAGGCCAAAATTCAAGCCATTGCGGAATGCTTTTGCCAGCTTTCCGGCGATGAGATAGAGATCGCAACAGCGTTCATATCGGGGGAAATTCGTCAGGGCCGCATCGGAATCGGACCATCAACACTCGGGTGCCTCGATACCGAAGCCGGTGACGATCGGTCGGGTATTTCGCTGGCCGAGGTGGATCAAGCACTGGAGCTGATCGCCACCACTCGTGGAGCCGGATCCATCACCCGGCGAAAAGCCCTCCTGGAATCCCTGCTCGGACGTGCAACCGATAGCGAGCGCGGATTCCTCGTCCGCTTACTTCTGGGTGAGATTCGACAGGGCGCTCTGGATGGCGTCGTGGCCGAAGCAATCGCGAAAGCGTTGGACGTTCCACCCGGTCTGGTGCGTCGGGCATACATGATTGGTGGCGATCTACCAGCCGTGGCCAGTGCCGCGCAGCAGGGCGGCGCGAAACGGCTCGAATCCTTTCGGCTTCGCCTCGCACAACCGGTTCGGCCCATGTTGGCGCAAGGGGCCGATGACGTGCAAAGCGCCATCACGGCACTGGGTGAAGCGTGCCTGGAGTACAAGCTGGATGGCGCGCGCGTGCAAGTGCATAAAGACGGCGACCGGATAATGGTCTTCAGTCGCGCCCTCAACGACGTGACGGTCTCCGTACCCGAGATCGTGGAATTGGTTCGCACTCTTTCGCCGCGTTCCCTCGTGCTGGATGGCGAGGCGATTGCGCTACGGTCAGACGGTCGACCGCACCGTTTTCAAACGACCATGCGTCGGTTTGGTCGTCGGCTCCAGGTGGCGACGGTGCGCTCCGAACTGCCCCTGTCCGCGTACTTCTTCGACTGTCTACACATGGATGGAGAGGATCTCATCGATCGACCCACGGCAGAGCGCCAAGAAGCCCTGGACGCCGTGCTTCCGGCGCAAGCTCTGGTCCCTCGACTGGTAACGGGCGACCCCAGGCAGGCTGAGGATTTTCTCGCACGGGCACTTGCCGGCGGCCACGAAGGCGTCATGGCCAAGAATATCGGGGCACCCTACGAGGCAGGAAACCGGGGCAGCGCATGGCTCAAGATCAAGCCCGTACACACGCTGGATCTCGTGGTTCTGGCCGCGGAATGGGGCAGCGGCCGCCGGCGCGGCTGGCTCAGCAACCTCCACCTGGGGGCGCGAGACGAAGTCACTGGCGACTTCGTGATGTTGGGAAAGACATTCAAAGGGCTCACCGACGCGACCCTGCGCTGGCAGACGGAACGCCTTCTCAGCCTGGAAACCCATCGAGAGGCGCACACGGTGTACGTTTGCCCGGAGCTGGTGGTGGAAATCGCCGTCAACGAAATTCAATCGAGCCCGCAGTACCCGGCAGGCCTCGCTCTGCGCTTCGCGCGGGTGAAGCGCTATCGGCCCGACAAGCGGCCGGAGGAAGCCGATACCGTCAACACGGTTCGCACTCTCCATGGGATGCGATCGGCAACGTGATATCCATCACGCCAGAATTGTGTCGATCGCCTCCAGCTCCTCGTCATCGAAAGCCGCGTTGTCCAGCGCGGCGACGGCACTCTCAATTTGACCGCTACGGCTTGCCCCGATGATTGCGGAGGTCATCACCGGGTGTCTGAGCACCCAGGCGATTGCCATCTGTGCGAGAGTCTGCCCGCGATTCCGGGCGAGTTCATTGAGCTTGGCGACCAGGACGAGACGTTCCTTGCTGATGTTGTCCTTCCAGTGCAGCTCGCCTTTCATCTTCCCGGCACGGGAATCGGTCGGAATATCCTTCAAGTATTTGTCGGTAAGAATGCCTTGGCACAGGGGTGAAAAACAGATGCAGCCAATTCCTTCGGCTTTCAAAATATCCAGCAAGCCGTCCTCTACCCACCGGTCGAACATGTTGTATCGTGGCTGGTGGATCAGGCAGGGTGTACCCAAATCTTTGAGAATCGCGGCCGCCCGACGTGTTTGCTCCGGGTCGTAAGTCGAAATTCCCGCGTAAAGCGCCCGACCGGTGCGAACGATGTGATCGAGCGCGCCCATGGTTTCTTCCATGGGTGTGTCGGGGTCCGGCCGATGGCTGTAGAAAATATCGACGTAATCGAGCCCCATTCGCTTGAGACTCTGGTCCAAGCTGGCTATCAAGTACTTGCGCGAGCCCCATTCGCCGTAGGGTCCTGGCCACATGTAGTAGCCGGCTTTCGAGGAGATGACCAGTTCGTCTCGGTATGGGGCCAGATCCTGGGCCAAAATCCTGCCGAAATTTTCTTCTGCGGATCCGGGTGGCGGGCCATAGTTGTTGGCCAGATCGAAGTGCGTAATTCCCAGATCGAACGCGCGATGGATCATTTCACGGGCATTTTCCAGGGAATCGATACCGCCAAAGTTGTACCAGAGACCCAAGGAAACCGCCGGCAGTTTCAGCCCGCTTCGACCACAGCGGCGATAGGACAGGGTGTCGTAACGGGTACTTTCATGCCGATCGTTCATTGGCTCGCGAAGCTGTTGCTACCGTCGTCGAAAACGCGTTTTATGCACCGGTGCCCGGTGCAGTCCCGGCCCCGAAGGATAGTCTATTTTCACCGAGCATTGGCCGTTCGCCAACGCTCGACTCGTGCTCGGGCGCCGCGTAACCGTTCGCTGCGCGTCCCGTATCCCCCCCGAACGGTGTCACTCGTTAGTGAGTGCTTGTCAACGCTGTGAAAAGCACTAGCAGCGGCGGGAATGCGAAGGCGAGCAGGAAAGCAGTCAAGGACCGAATACGAGACAAACCAAGAGTTCGTCGATAGGCGCCCCAGGAGGTGACGAACCACGCGCACAGCGCGATCAGCAAGCCGCCCAGGTAGGGTGAGACGACACGCCACGCACGGCTGCCCATGAGCGCCTGAACCTGCGTATCGATGCGCGTTGCCCCATCAGCCGCAATGGACTCACGGAGGCGCAGCAGGAGTCCGGGATCGCTCATGTTGAAACTCATGAACAACAACAGACCCGCGAGACCGAGCCCAAGGTGTAGAACGGAGACCTGGTAGAACAGAATCGTGACGATGCGCTGGTACTGCGCTCCCGACCCAACGAGACGCCACGCCCCATAAAACGGAACGGACAAGATCACGGCGAAGATTACAGCGGTGCCCGTGGCGGCCAAGAAGAGCTCCCACGACTTGCCGGGCCACTCGGCCGTGGCGAGCCACACGGCAATGACTGTCGACAGCGCGAAGAATATCAGCGCGTCGACCGCACTCCGGCGCCGGCCGTATACCCTCGTTGCAAGAAAGCGCTTGGGTCTGAGAATCAAGGTCGCGAGGTGGAATGGATAACGGCGGAGGCTTTCGAGCCGCTCGCTGGCGGTGAACGCCGGCTCCAACTCAACCGGCTCGATCTCGAAGTCGTGCCAAAGCCTGGACGCGAGTTGGTCGGTGTCGTAGCGCCAATGCTGCTCGGTCAGCGGGTGCGCTTGTGTTTTGGAAAATGAACGAAGCGGCTTCGGCAGATCATCCTCTCCAGGCATCGCCGCGCCTTCGACGAGAATGGGAATGACCGGCACCCTCGCCGTCAGCGCCATCTGGATTTCCTGCCGCACGTAGTCCGATTCCTGGTCGAGCCGACGGCCACCCTCGGGTGATTGCGCGTCCAACCAATGGCGTCCTATGACCACCAGCACGGCGGAGGCGTTGCGAATGCCGTCTTCGATTGCGCGAGTAAAGTCCTCCCCTGCTTCGATGGCGTGCACGTCTCGAAACACCGCCTCCTCGCCAAAACGCTTGGCGAGATCGTCTGCAAGCCGCCCCGTCGCGCTCTGGCTGTCCTCGCGCCGGTAGCTGACAAAAATCGCAGCCATAATCCGTAGCAATCCTGGATGTCGCGGTCGTGTAACGCCGCACACCCGCGGCGCGAACGTGGACCGCCATGGCGTGTCAGGCCGTTGCCGCGCTGCCTAGTGGGGAACGGCGTTCTGCATCGAGTCCATAATTACTCTCGATCTTCGAGCCGATCAATGGGACGACACACCAATTTCGCTCGTTCGAATGAAACCCGCATGCAGGCGAACCGGCTCCACAAACTCGGCGGTGCCCGGATGTCGAGGAAACTCTGATCCATTCGCGCGGACCGCGTTTCGATCCACAGCGGCGCAGACGCTAGCCCGCATCGCTCACCAGGCCCCTTGAAACCGCTCTAACCCGGATACTTCATCAGGGACCCCGGATGCTGGCGGAATTCGCAGCCGTCCTGGCGCCGCTCTGGAGCGAAAGTTGTAGCCGTAGCGACAACTTGAGTGAAGAGCAAGTCAGGGCGAGCGAGAAACCGCCAGGGCCGGGGTAGGGCTTTGGCGACAGTACACTTTGTACGCCGGAACTGAACCGCTAAACTGAGCATAAACTTTTGCCGATCAACCACCTGCGAGTTAGCCAAAGCCCGCCCTGGTGAAATATCCGGGTTAGGGCACCTCAAATGTCAATCGGGGACACCGTCAGTGGGCTGGCATCAGGCGGCGGCGTGTGCCGCTCTTGCCAGTAGCCCCGGTAAGGCACACTCGGCGATGCCGCCTACCAGCGCATTGAAGTCCAAACCTGCTCGGGCGCCTGCGGCCGCAAATCCGGCGTCGGGCGCAAGGCAGGGATTGGCGTTGACCTCGAGCACCCACGGGGTACCGTGCCCGTCCACGCGCACGTCGACCCGTGCGTAGCCGCGAAGTCCAAAAACGGCCCAGCAGCGCTCGGCCAGCGTTCGCAGGCGCGCCAACAGGGGCGCGTCGGCGGCGGGCAGCTCGAAGCGCCGTTTGGTGTTGCCATGGGCGAAGCTCGTACTGTCCCACTTAGCCGCGTAATCGACAATGCGCGGCATGTGCGACGGGAAGTCCACGAACTCAATCTCGGCGATGGGCAGCACCCGGGTGCCGGCAACGGTCTCGAGCAGCGCGATGTTGAACTCACGTCCATCAACGTAGCGCTCGGCAAACC
>JBFGYN010000075.1:0-12393 GCA_041587415.1 Candidatus Competibacterales bacterium
CAAGGGGCGGCCCAATTCACCGTTGATGGCGTCGAGTCGGACTCTGGGAAGTCCATCCACCAGGGCCGAGAGTCCATCGCAATGAATCGAGTTGCTGGCCATTCCATCTTGCAAAAGCACGGTCAGGCCTTCCAAAAAGGCCTGACCGTCGGCTCCTGCGAACAGGTCGCTACCGAGGCGCAAGACCACCAGCGGCTCGCCAGGCTGTGCCCAATGCTCGCTCAGGTGCGAAATCCAGCCGCGCAGGCCGGCCAGGCGCACCCCTGGGTCAGCGCCGAGTCTGGATTCACGCGGTCCGGGCAAATCCGTCACAACGACCCGGAGGCCACCATCCAACGCGGTAAAAACCTGCGTCACGAACAGTGGGTCGACAGACGGCCTCGGCGGCCGCCCAGTGAGACCCAGTGCGGGACAGGCACCGACGTTTTCCAGGCCGGCGGCAAGCGTTTCCCGATCCAGGAAGGTGATACTCGAGTTCGCGCCAGGTCCCTCAGCAGACAATCCGGCCGCCGTCAACCGCCTCAGCGTAGCTTCATCGTCTGCCTGGAGCGCGACGCGAACTCGCGAACCGGGCAGCTCGCCAATTCGCTGGCGGCGTCCCAAGGGATCGATGTCGGACGGCTGAATGAGTCCGTCCTCCACCAGGCAGCCCAACATATAGAGGCTCTGCGCCCACACCAGCGGAAGATTCTCGTTTGCCTGGCGTGGCTGGCTTCCTGGCTTCAGCTTTTCCCACTCCACGTGCTCCGACGGCACGTAATAGAGCTCTGGCAGCAAAGAGCGCCCGTCTCGGGTGACCGCAAGCCGATCCAAGCGCGCGCGGTAATCGCTCGCCTGGGTTTGGTCGCCACGGAGGCTCCCATCCAGCAACAGGTAGGTAAAGAACAGCGGCCACTCGGACTCGATGCCCTGGAATAGACGCAGTTCCCCCTCGGCATAGTGCAAGCGCGCATGGTCCTCGACGGCGGTCTGGTGGCCATCCCGAAGGAAGCGTTTGCACCCATACGGTCCCTGAAGCTTGTCCACGATCTCCGTTCGGGTCCGCGCAACCAGGGCGGGATCTTCGACCGCGTAGGCGGGAAAGCCAATCACGCTGAGCAATGCCGCGTCGGTTTCCTTCGAAGTGGACTCGCGCGGCAGCAGCGATTGCAGGGTGATCCGCGCCCGCGCGACGTCGTCTGGCACGACATGGATAATCGACTCGTGCCCCGCGTCGGGGCCGAACGGGTTAAAGCCCTGCATGGCTTCCAAAGCCGCTTTTGCCATCCCCACGGAGCTCGCGTTCAGCTCTCGCACACCTTCGTTGCGCTTATGTCCACGCTCCCAGATTCCGTAATCCGGCGTGTGCCAGGCGGCTCCCAGGTAGTAGACCAGATTCTGTAGGAACGCGGCCTCTTTCGAATCCCGGATCAAACGCAACCCGGACTCGGTCATTTGCGCCAGCATGAGCACGAACAAACCAGTCGCGTCGATCTGCAAGTGCCCCCAGTCGCCGTCGCCCACAACCGCGTCGCCACTGCGCGTGTCGTACTTGGCGTGAAGCGCGTCGAGTGGATTCTGGGTGTGCTTGAACCGCTCCACCCGATCCGCCTGCTTCATCATCGCGTGCAAGAGGCCGCGCATGAGTTTGACGGTGCTTTGCTCGAGGCGCTGACCACGCTCGGGTTGGCCGCCATGTCGTCGATAGGCAAGCGCGAGGCCCCAAACCGCGAGGACGCTGTAAACGTTGTCCCGTACCCAGGCGTGCCGGTAGTCGCCATGAACGGTTACCGCGGTGCTTGCCGGAAGGAGACCGGTGGCTGGATCCTGTCGCGAGAGAATGTCCGCTTGAACCGCATCGAAGTATCGATCCAGCGCACGGAGCGCGTCAGCCTTGGACTGCACGGCACCGTTGGAGCAATTTGTCGGGTCCATAGAGAACTCCTCATGAGTTCGGTTGGTTCCACTGACGCCGCCAGCATTGGGCGGCGCCCCGGATACACGGCCAGCGTGTGCCGAATACGGTTGAAACGGGTCCAATCAACCACTACGTTGATGCAATGCAACATAGCTTAGCACGGTAAATGCTGCACTGCATCAAAAAAATTATCTTAACCGAAACAACGCCTCGGCGACAATCACCGAGGCGTCGTGCGGCACTCACGGTCACCACGGCGGCTTACACATGGGTGCATCCGGGCCTACCCGGGAGCGTGAACGCTTGCAAAATGACAACGTTGTCATTATGATTGACAACGTTGTCATTTTGCAAGCGTTACCAACACCGGAGATCGGGAGCCCGTGGCCACCATAAAAGATGTCGCCCAGAGAGCTGGCGTATCCATCAAGACCGTCTCCCGGGTCATCAACGCTGATCCAGCGGTGCAGAAGAGCACGCGCGAGCGGGTGGACCGAGCCATCGGCGACCTCGGTTACGTGCCGAACTTCATCGCGCGATCCCTGCGCAGCCGACGCTCCGGCACTATCGGAATTGTCTCGGACTTCATTGCGACCACCCCCCATTCCGTGGACATCATCAGCGGGGTCCAGGACGCGTGTGCAGAACTGGGCCTCATGCCTCTCATCGCCAACACCAAGGGCCGTGGCGACAACGAGCAGCGGGCCATTGAGACGCTGGTCGAGCGCAAGGTAGACGGCATCGTCTACGCCACGGTGCGACACCTTTGGTTGCGCGAAACGCCGCGGGCAGGAGACGTCCCTACGGTACTGGTGAATTGCTCCCGCGAGGGCGCTCCCTACACCGCGATCGTGCCCGACGACTTCCAGGGCGGCTATGCCGTGACCAAGTACCTCATCGATCGGGGCCACCGGGACATTGCGTTGATCACACTCATTGAAGACTTCGAAGCCGCAGAGCTTCGGGGCAAGGCCTACCGCCAGGCGCTGCTGGATCACGGATTAACATACCGTCCCGAGCTGGTGCGTACCGGCCAGGTCCGCGACGGAACCCGTGAACGCTACACAACCCGGGAAGCGATGGAGGCGCTGTTCGGCGATTCGGTGCGGCCCAGTGCCATCGTGTGCGGCAAGGATGAGATCGCGATGCGTGTCTACAACGCCGCACGCGTTATGGGTTTAAACATTCCCAACGACGTTTCGATCGTCGGCTACGACAATTTCGTCAACATTGCGGAGAATCTGGACCCTCCGCTGACCACCGTGGCCCTGCCCTACTACCAGATGGGGCACGAGGCGGTAGGCATTCTCCGTCGACTGATCGGTGGCGCGCACCTGCCCCCCCAACGAATTGCGATTCCCTGCCCCCTGGTCGAACGGCAATCCTGCCGAGATTGGAGATCGGCATGACAATGCGTGTTCACATTTCGACAACGCGGTCGCGACGCTCATGAACAAGAGCAAGCCTGTCCGGGCCATTGCCCGGGGACTGGAAGTGATCGACGTACTGAACGCGCAGCGCAGTACATCGGTCCGTGACCTGGGCGAAAGGACCAACATGCCCAGAGCCACGCTACTGCGCATTCTGCGGACTCTGGAGGATGCGGGTTGGGTGTATCGATATCGGACAAGCGGTTGCTATCGTCTGACCTCGGAGGTCTGCTCCTTGGGTCAGCATGTATTGACGATCGACCGGCTCGCGGAAACGGCGGCGCCGGTCCTCGACCAACTGCACGAGGATTTTGACTGCGCGACGGAAATCGCCATCTTCGCAGGCCATGAAATGCGAATTCTGGATTCGCGCCACGCCCACACCAGAAAGAGCAGAACCCGTGCCAGTTCTCCGAGCGCATCGATTCTTTGTTCGGCACTCGGTCGCGCGTATCTGGCGTTCTGCTCCAAGAAGGAAACAACCGAGATACTCGAAACGCTGAGTCGAGCCCCTGCGTGTAGGGAGCAAATTGACTGCGACGGCTGGCTCGCGACAGTGACCGACGAAATCCGCGCAGTCGGGTACGCCCTAACAGGGCCGGGTCAGTGCGAGCGTCATCGGCGGTGCGAGGCAAATGACCCTGCCGTTGCCGTGCCGGTGCGACCCGACGCGTACGTACGTGGTTGCCTTGGCGTGAGCTGGAATTCGGAATTTGGGATCCGTGTGGAAGACGTCTTAGCGGTGGTGCCGACGCTCATGTTCGGCGCTCAGAGAATTGCCGACGAGCTTCGGAGGATGGAAAGCGCGTGAAAGCGGGTCCACCCGGCGGACGGCAATCCTAATTTCATTGCGGCTTGTCGCGAGACATGTGACCAACACACGATGGGCGCAAAGCGGCACTTTCGCGTTCGGGAATGCGTACGCGCTTGCGGCCCGCGAGATCCAGCTGGCTGATATTCCGAGCCTCAAGATTGGCGGCACGAGACTGATTTGCCCTTGGGAGCTCGGTGGGAGAAAACCGGCATCTTCGTCGCAAGCCAACCGCCGCGGCGGAAAATGACAGAAATCTGAACGGCAGTATACGTCGCTCAGCCAATACTCCGCGCAACAAGGCAAAGTCGATGACCAAGAACTCGTGGTGGAAGGAGGCCGTCGTCTATCAGATCTATCCCCGCAGCTTCTGCGACAGCAACGGGGACGGCATCGGCGATTTGCGCGGCATCATCGGCAAGCTCGATTATCTGGCGCAACTTGGAGTGGATGTGGTCTGGTTGTCGCCGGTCTACAAGTCGCCCAACGACGACAACGGTTACGACATTAGCGACTACTACGGCATCGCCGACGAATTCGGCACCATGTCGGACCTGGACGAGTTATTGGAAGGCGTGCACCAGCGCGGTATCCGACTGCTGATGGACCTGGTGGTCAACCACACCTCGGACGAGCACGCCTGGTTCGGCGAGTCCCGCAAATCCAAAGACAACCCCTATCGCGACTGGTACATCTGGCGCCCGGCGAAGGGCGGCCGCGAGCCCAACAACTGGGAGTCTTTGTTCGGCGGTTCGGCTTGGCAGCTCGACGAGGCTACGGGTGAGTACTACCTGCATTTGTTCTCGCAAAAGCAACCGGACTTGAACTGGGAAAATCCCGAGGTCCGCGAGGCAGTGTATGAAATGATGCACTGGTGGCTAAAGAAGGGCATCGACGGCTTTCGTATGGACGCGATCAACCTGATTTCCAAAGTGCCGGGCCTTCCGGACGCGCCTGTCACCGCGCCGGGACGGTACCAGTTCCCCGGCCAATACGTTTTCAACGGCCCGCGCCTCACCGAGTTCCTGGCCGGGATAAAACGTCAAGTTCTTTCTCAGTACGATGTGTTCACGGTGGCCGAGACTTCCCAGGTCACCACCGAGCACGCTATCGATCTAACCCACGAGGAGCACGGCCACGTCAATATGCTGTTCCAGTTCGAGCACATGGAGGTGGACGTCGACAAGAGCAGCATATCTCCGCGTTGGTCGATCAAGCCCTGGAATCTGCTGGATCTGAAACACGTGATGACGCGCTGGCAGAAAGATTTGGAAGGCCAGGGTTGGAACAGCTTGTACCTGGGCAACCACGACCAACCCCGCGCAGTTTCGCGCTTCGGCGACGACGGGGCGTTTCGTGTCCAGTCGTCCAAGATGCTGGCGACCTTCCTCCATACCTTGAAGGGCACGCCGTATGTCTACCAGGGCGAGGAAATCGGCATGACCAACGTTGCCTTCGATGACATCTCCGCCTACCGGGACATCGAGACGAAAAACATGTATCGGCAGTACGTTGAGGAACAGTGCATGGAGCCGGACAAGGTCATGGCCATGATCCACGCCAAGAGCCGGGACAACGCAAGAACCCCGGTGCAGTGGGATGACAGCCCGAACGGTGGTTTCAGCTCCGGTACACCCTGGATCAAGACCAACCCCAACTACACCACGATCAACGTCGCGCAAGCGTCGGCCGACCCCGACTCCATCCTTAACTACTACCGCGAACTCATTCGGCTTCGGCACGCCCACCCGGTGATGGTCTACGGGCGATACGATTTGGTGCTGGATGCCCACGAGCAGATCTACGCCTACACCCGTGTTTGGGAACACCAGCGCCTGCTGGTGATCCTCAATTTCACCCGCGACACGCCTGTTTTCGCACTGCCGACGGACATCCGGTATTCCCGTCAGCAGCCGCTGATCTCCAATTATCCGGTCGATCCGGACGAGGACTTGCGTCTGTTGACCATGCGACCCTTCGAAGCCAGGGTCCACCGCTTGGCGTAATCGCCCCTGCTCGTGTCGCGCGCCAAGTCGGGGCCTGCGCGATTTTCACGCGAGGTAGCTTATAGTTGCTACCGTCCGAGAAGCCGTGCGGACACGGCGCCGCACTCACCAACCCATGGTGGCAAGCCTATGAACAAGAAGTGGTGGAAAGAAAGTGTCGTCTATCAGATCTATCCGCGCAGTTTCTGCGACAGCAACGGCGACGGCATTGGGGACTTGCAGGGCATCATCCAGAAACTGGACTACCTGGAGGAACTCGGAGTGGACGTCATTTGGTTGTCCCCGGTCTACAAGTCCCCCAATGACGACAATGGCTACGACATCAGCGATTACCAGGACATCATGGACGAGTTCGGCACCCTGGCCGATTGGGAGCAGTTGCTGGAGCAAATGCATCGCCGCGACATGAAGCTTCTGATGGACCTGGTGGTCAATCACAGCTCCGACGAGCACCCATGGTTCGTCGAATCCCGCAAGTCCAAGGTCAATCCCTATCGCGATTACTACATTTGGCGGCCCGGCAAAGACGGCCGGGAGCCCAACAATTGGGCCTCGTTTTTCAGCGGCTCCGCCTGGCAGCACGACCCACAAACCGACGAATACTATCTGCACTTGTTCTCAAAAAAGCAGCCGGATCTCAACTGGGAGAATCCCAAGGTACGCCGCGAAGTCTTCGACATGATGACCTGGTGGCTGGACAAGGGCATCGACGGCTTTCGCATGGACGTGATCAACATGATCTCCAAGGTACCGGGGCTGCCGGACGCTCCGGTAACCGGGTCGGGGCCTTACCAGTGGGGTGGAGAATACTTCCTGCACGGTCCTCGGTTGCTGGAGTTCCTGGGGGAAATGAAAGAGCAGGTGCTGTCGCGTTACGATGTTCTGACCGTGGGCGAGACTCCCATGGCCACTACCGAGCATGCCGTGGACATCACCCACGAGGAGTACGGCCACCTGAGCATGCTGTTTCAGTTCGAGCACGTGATGCTGGATCGGAATTTTTCCAGCGCACGCGGCAAGTGGGACCGCATTCCCCTCCGACTCACCGCGCTGAAGCAGGTAATGACCCGGTGGCAGAAGGACTTGGAGCACAAGGGCTGGAACAGCTTCTATTTCTGCAATCACGACCAGCCGCGGTCGGTTTCGAGATTCGGCGACGACGGCGAGTATCGAGTGCAGTCGGCCAAGCTTCTCGCGACCTTCCTCCATACCCTGCACGGCACGCCCTATGTCTACCAGGGCGAAGAGATCGGAATGACCAACGTGCACTTCCCGAGCATCGACGACTACAGGGACATCGAGACACTGAACTTCTATCGGGAGTTCGTGGACGAAGGCGGCGATCACGATGAAGCGATTGCGGCCATTCATTTCTGCAGCCGCGACAATGCCCGCACACCCGTGCAATGGGATGACAGCGAGAACGCCGGATTTACCAACGGCGAACCGTGGATCAAGTTGAATCCCAATTACCGTGAGATCAATGTCAAGAACTCACTCACGGATCCTGATTCGGTGTTTCACTACTACCGCAAGTTGATCCGCCTGCGCCATGAGCATCCCGTTATCGTGTATGGCACCTACGACCTGCTGCTGGACGCGCACGAGGAAATCTATGCCTACACCAGGACCCTCGAGGAGGAACGGTTGCTGGTGATTTTGAACTTCGGCAAGGGCTCGCCGGTGTTTGCCCTTCCGAGAGATATTCCGGTCTCGGGTCAGGATCTGATGATCAGCAACTACCCGGTTGATGCGGCGTCGGACATCAGTGTGCTGACACTTCGCCCCTACGAAGCACGTGTCTATCGGCTGCTGCCCGCGTCTTGAGCCGAGCGGAATCTTGGAAAACACCGGATCCGCGGTTGCGCCGCCCTATCCGGCCCACGCCATTGCATCGAACATCGTCTGCGCACGGGTCATCTATTCGGCTCAAATAGCTGGCGGTAGGGTCCGAAAACCTTCGCCATTCCAATTAACGCCGGGTTCTTAGCCAGAATCAACCAGGTGGGCACCGAAGAAAGATAACCCGCAAAACGTCCTTTGGCTTCGAAGCGAGAGCGAAATAGTGAGCGGTCGAAGAACTCTCCCAGGCGGGGAAGAATCCCGCCGGCAAGATAAATTCCGCCAGTCGCCCCGAGGGTCAATGCCAAATTGCCGGCGACCGTCCCCAGCATCGCGCAGAAGGTCTCCAAAGCCTCGACGCAGATCGGATCTTCGCCGTTCTGCCCGCGCTGAGCAATTTCCCCGGGTGACAGCGACTCCGGCGTGCGGCCTTCCAGCTGGCACAATGCATGGTGCAGGTTTTGGAGCCCCATTCCGGAAATCAGCCGCTCGGCCGAGACATGCTCGTAACGGCGCCAGCTTGTTTCGAGTATTGCCGCCTCGCGGCTATTTGCAGGACTGAGCGTGACATGGCCGCCCTCACCCTGTAGCGGAATCCAGTGATTGCCGGCGCGAATGAGCCCGGACACGCCCAGCCCGGTGCCGGGCCCGAGAACACCAATGGCGCCATTTGGCACCGCAAAACCGCCGCCCACCGCATGCAGATCCGCGGGTTCGAGCCATGGTAGAGACATGGCCTGAGCCGTGAAGTCATTGACCAGCAAAAAACGCTCGAGCCTCAGGGCCTTTCTTGCCTCCTCGATGGAGAATTCCCAGCTATGGTTGGTCATCTTGACCCAATCACCGGTGATCGGATTGGCAATTGCGAAGGCGGCTTCGACGGGCCGTGGGCCGCCGACCAAAGCGAGGTACGCTTCTGTGGCCGAGACGATGTCCGGGTAGTCGGCACCGGGAAGCACGCGCTCGTCGCGCGGCATTTCGTCGCCGGCTGTCAGCGCGAATCGCGCATTGGTGCCGCCGATGTCGGCAATCAAATGAGGTGGGCTCGTGGTCGCAGTGGCCATGAAATATACCCTGGGTTTCTTGCTGTAGGTTCGCGCGCTGTGGTGGCTCACGACATGATGTCCGAAAGTTCTCGCCGGCGGGGGCACAAGATCCATTCCGGTCGAGTCCCGTGGGAGGCGGCGAGCTACCGCTCAGCTTAGCAGCCATCGGGCCGGAATCGAAAACACCTGCTGGCCGGGTGCGTCGAACGGTCCACTGGGCGGATGCCGACAATCCGCCTCGACATGTGAGGTGGTATCCGAGGGCCACGACGGTGGCGCTTCCGGCTTTCCCAACCGAAAATGGGCGGAGTACCCAGATGCTGGAAGCGCACCCACGAAAACTGAGCATGTCGCTGTCTGCACCCACGACATCGACAGATTGTAAGCATTCTACGAGCGTTACTTCGGGCCCGCGCGGGCGCCCTGTATCACAGAGTCCAAAGAGATAGTTCTGCTCCAATATTCTCGGCTTCGACTCGGGCGCGAGACTCGAGCGAATGCAGCGCCCGGATAGCGCTGATGGCCTCGACGTAGAATTATCGGGTCACGCCCACCTGGCAGTTTCTGTGGGCGCGGAGGCGGCAGTGGACAGCTTGAGCGAGCGCCTGCGTGCAGACGGCCACCCAGCGATCGACGGCCCCCGAGTTATGGGCGACGGTTACGACGAGTGCGTCGTGCTCGACCCGGTCGGCAATCGCGTGGAGATCACGACGTAGCCCCCAAGGCTCCCAAGCAATCGATACGATACGATGCGACGCACTGGCAGCAACGGTCCTCAGGGCATTGCCCGACCTAGCCGGGCCTCGAGGACCGAGTACCATTGCCTGCGGGTCAGTTTCACACCGTAGGCATCCGCAGCCCTCCGAATTCGCTCTGGAGACTGTGACGCAACGATGGGAACGATGCCGGCAGGATGTGCGAGCAACCAGGCCATGGCGACGGCGTCACGAACTACCCCGTTCATTCCGGCGATCTCGTCCAATGTCTCGATCAAGTGGCCGAAGCCGCTCGCTCTCCCCCGGCGGTGATCTCCGGAGAACGCCCAAAGCCAGTGCCCAAGCGGCCAGTGCTTCGATTGAGTTCATCGCATTTCAATGGGCCGGTCGCAAAGGTAGCGCACTTGTGGTTTCGCACACTAAGATGGCCGCATACCTTGGCGTGAAGCATTGCGAAATCTTGCTCCGTGTGCCGGGCATTGGCCGCGCTGCCGCCAACGACGTCCCTAGCACCATCGGCCAGGCGCCTGTTCCAGTCCTGGATTCGGTTCGGATGGACATGGTATTGCCCCACCGACCCCGCCGCGGAACAGCATGTGGTCGTTCCAGTGCGCCGAGGCTTCGTCAGCAGAATAGTTGCACACCGGCCAGGTAGGAAAAATGTCGTCAAAGAATTCGAAACTCCTCTATCAGATTACCGAAGACTTACACAGCAATAACCCGACGCGAAATTTGTCCCAATTCTACATCCGGCTTGGCGCCCGCTTTGACACCCTGTTGCTGCTGTATGACCGACTGTACGGCGATCGCAAAGACTGTGAAACGCAACTGCGGGAGCTCGTGTCGGCGCTCGCGGAGATGTATCTGGCCAGATCCCCCGAGCTGCAAAGCCTGGACCGCGAGCGGGAGCTGGACGAGGGCTGGTACATGAGCCCCAACTGGGTGGCGACAATGCTCTACGTCGATCGCTTCAACCAGGACCTCGCCGGTTTTAGGAATAAGGTCGACTACCTGGAGGAGCTGGGTATCAATTACGTTCACCTGATGCCGCTGCTGAAGATGCCTCCAGAACCCAATGACGGCGGATATGCCGTGAGCGACTACCGCGAGGTGGAGCCCAGATTCGGCAACATGGCAGACATCCGCGAAATCGCCGGTATGTTTCGCTCACGGCACATGCTCCTGGAACTGGACCTGGTGCTGAACCACACCTCCAATGAGCACGAGTGGGCGCGGGAGGCGCTGCAGGGCGATGTGGATTGCCAGGGCATGTATTACTTCTACGATGACCGTGGCATTCCCGATCTGTTCGAACAGACCCTGCCGGAAGTGTTTCCGGATACCGCTCCGGGCAACTTCACCTACATTGAATCGCTGGACAAGTGGGTACACACCACCTTCAACACCTATCAGTGGGATTTGAACTACACAAATCCCCGTGTGTTTAGGGAGATGGTGAAAATCCTGCTCAATTTGGCCAATCAGGGCGTGGACATCCTGCGTCTGGATGCCGTGGCCTTCATGTGGAAAAAGCTGGGCACCAACAGCCAGAACCTGGAGGAGGCACACCTGCTGCTGCAAATGTTCAAGGTGTGCGCAAAGATCGCTGCCCCGGGCGTGCTGTTCAAGGCCGAGGCCATCGTGCAACCAAAGGAGATCGTCAAGTACCTGGGCGGCGGTACGGCCGAGGAATGTGAGATTGCCTACAACGCCTCACTGATGGTGTATTTGTGGGACACCATGGCAACTCAGAACAAGCTGATTCTCGAGCAGGGGCTCAAGAACATACCACGCCTGCCCGCCCAGACCACCTGGATCAACTATGTCCGCTGTCACGACGACATCGGCCTGGGTTACGCGGACGAGGACATCCTCCATGCCGGATTCAATCCGTTCGATCACCGGCAGTTCATCATCTCCTTCTATGTGGGTGAGTACGCGGGCAGCGTCGCTACGGGGCAGCGATTCATGTACAACCCCAAGACCAAGGACGCGCGCATTTCCGGGTCGACAGCTTCACTGCTCGGCCTGGAGCGTGCCATCGGGACCAATGATCCCAAGCTGATTGACATTTGCATTCGCAAGATCATGCTGATGCACGGCATCATCATGTCATTCGGGGGAATCCCGCTGGTTTATTACGGCGACGAGATCGCCTGCCTGAATGATTACTCCTATCTCGAGGACGCGACGAAGGCCGATGACAATCGTTGGCTGAATCGTCCGATCATGGACTGGCAGCGGGCGGAAAGGAGGAATCAGCATGGAACCGTCGAACAGCAGGTATTCTCCAGCCTGAAACGGATGATTGCCCTGCGCAAGACACTGCCCGAGTTCTACAGCGAGAACGACTATCGCCTGCTGGAAAACGATCGGCCAGGGATTTTCACCTTTGTCCGCGATCGCGGCTGGCAGCGAACCCTGGTGGTGGCCAACCTGACGGGCTCCTTCGAGAAATTGCCTCAGTCCGCCGTGGAACACGCAGGTCTGGGCCACTACGTGCGTGACGTGTACCAGGACAAGGCAATGGGTCCAGTGGACGGTCACTATGTTCTGGAACCCTACCAGTTCCTTTGGTTGAAACAGCGCTAGCCCGGATACTTCATCAGGGACCCCGGATGCTGGCGGAATTCGCAGCCGTCCTG
>JBFGYN010000076.1:0-12363 GCA_041587415.1 Candidatus Competibacterales bacterium
GTGGATTCAGCGCTGGGGTCGCGACGTCGCGCTCAAAATGCACGCCGAGTGCGTCGAGGGCATGGAGAATTTCAAGGAATTAATCAAGGACATCGACTGCGATCCGCAGCCCGGCGGGCACCTGTACATCGCGCATCGCCCAAGAGTGATGCCGGTGCTGGCGAAAGAGGTCCAGGTGTTGAACGAGGTGTTCAATTACAAGGCAAAAATGATCGACGAGGCGACGCTGAAACGCGAGTACGTCAACGATCACGAGGCGGCCGGCGCGATGCACGAGCCAGAGGGCATCGGCATCCACGCAGCCAAGCTTGCGTTCGGTTATCTGAAAAAGGCGCGGGCACTAGGCGTCAAAGTGCATCCCGCGAGCCCCGTGAGCGGATGGGAGACCAAAAACGGCGTCCACCATCTGAGAACTCCGGGCGGCACGGTCCGAGCAAAAACCGTAGGCGTCGCCACAGGCGGCTACACTCACCAAGGTCTACATCGAAAACTCAAGAATCGCCTGCTGCCCATTCTGTCTAACTCGATCGTCACGCGGCCCCTTACCGAAGACGAGAAGGAAGCGTGCAACTTTCGTACGACCCAGGTGCTTACAGACACCCGAATACTACGCCACTACTACCGGTTGCTGCCCGACGGGCGCGTGCAGATCGGTAGCCGAAGTGCCATCACCGGTGGCCATGCCCCTGATAAGAAGTACGAGAAGCTGCTCATCGGCGACCTGCACCGAAAGTTTCCTGCCCTGGAAGGAATCGAGATCGAATACTCCTGGTGGGGATGGGTGGATGTGAGTCACGACATGATGCCGCGTATCACCCAACCCGACAGTGGTCAGTCCATATTTTATTCGCTCGGTTACGGCGGCAACGGCGTGATGTATTCCGCTCAGGCCGGGCGCAGGATGGCTCAAAAAATCGCGGGAAAAGACAGCGACCTCGACCTGCCCATCTTCACCTCTGAACTGCCATTCCCCAACGTCATCGACCTGCGCGTTCAATCAGAAGCGTTTGCGCCGTTTCGTCGCTTCGGGCAGTGGTGGTTATATCGTTGGTACGCGTTTAAAGATGAGAAAATATAGGGCAACGCGGGAGATCCAGTGGCAACTGCTCCGACCCCGGATTCGCTGTGCCCTGTCCTGGTTCCGGTTTCTCATTTGCGACGGCGCCGCACGTTGCTGGGTCGGGCCCCGATGCGGTGGACCCGGCGACCGAATGCCCGTGCTCGCCATCAGGGCGGATTCGCGACAATCGGCGCGGCAGCTGAATTGAGCGGCAGGATCACGAGGACGGAGCGTTAATGTGTGATATGAATAGAGGTTCGAATCCGGTCGTGGGCGCGCCGCTCACATCGGGCACGAACGACGTCCCTAGCCGGGCGTTGAACAACCAACGAAACGAGGAGAACCGAATGAGAAAGTTCAGCCGCCTTCTGAAGGCGTTAGTTCCCGCGGCGATCGTCGCGATCGTCGCAAGTCCGGTTGCCACTGCGGCCACCAATTGGCGGGTTGCCGTCGGCGATTCCCACGGCAGTGCACAGCACGCGCTTGGGCTCAAATTCCAGGAACTGCTCGCCGCCAAGACCAACGGCGAATACACCGTAGAATTGTTCTTGAACGGTCAACTTGGTGACGAGCAGGGTACCGTGAACGATGCCGCCATCGGCACACTGGATTTCGCCTTGGTGGCCATCAACAACGTCACCCCCTTCTCGCCGACCGTGGGTGTGTTTTCTCTGCCCTACGTCATACTCAGCCTCGAGGAGGCGGAAACCTTGACCCAGGGTGAAATTGGCCAAGAGTTGGTCGAGAACACCATCCGCGACGCAGGCGTTCGTATCGTCGGCTGGACCTACACCGGGTTTCGCCGTTTGACGAACTCCAAGAAGCCGGTCAAGACGGTGGCAGACCTGGAGGGTTTGGTCATTCGGGTACCCAAGAACGAAATCATGATCAGCACGTATAACGCCTGGGGCATCAACCCGACCCCGATGGCTTGGTCGGAGACCCTCACCGCCCTGCAGCAGAAAGTCGTGGACGGCCAGGACAACCCGTACTTGACCATCCATTCCATGAAGTTCTACGAGGTGCAGAAGTACGTCACCAATATCCGCTACATCTTCTCCATCGAGCCACTGCTCATCAGTGAAGCGCTATTCCAGGATCAGTCCGAAGAAGTGCAGCAGGCAATCTTGGAGGCCGGGATGGAGGCCACCAAGCACAGCGCCCAGTTCCTCCGCGACTCGGAAGCCTCAATTAGGGACGACCTGATCGCAAAGGGCATGCAGATCGATGACCCGGCCGACGATGAAAAAGAGTGGATCGAGAAAGCCACCGCCGCAGTCTGGCCCGGTTCCTACGAAAGCATCGGCGGCAAGGAGAAGCTCGACAACGTTCTCAAGGCGCTCGGACGCAGTGCAGAGTAACCGCTAGTTCCGGGACGGCCTCTTCATTGTCCACGGAGTGTGCTCTGCCTCGCCACTTCGCAGAGCACGCTCCAAATTCGGACGGATGCGCCATGAATGATTCCAACATCCTGTTCAAAGTGCTCGACAACATTGAGAGTTATATTTGTCGAGCGCTGTTGGCCACCTTCGTCGTCCTCCTCTTCGCCCAAATACTGTCACGGGAAATCTTCAATTACTCGATTCCATGGGGCGAGGAAGTGGCGGTCTATATGTTCGTCTGGTTCGTTTTTTTCGGAGCCAGCTACGCGGCTCGAATGGCGGCCCACAATCGCGTGACCGTGCAATTCAAGCTTTTTCCACCAAAGGTCGCGACCGCGATCGAGGCGTTTGCCGATCTCATCTGGGTTGCGTTCAACTGCTACTTCGTCTACCTGAGCTATGACTTTGTCTTCAACAGAATGAATCTCTTCTGGAAATCCCAGACGACCGGGATCCCGATGAAGTACATCTACCTCATTCTGCCCATCGCCTTCACCCTGATGACGATTCGAGTCATTCAAGTCAATTACTACAAGCTTGTGAAGGGTATCGACATACGAGATCCGGAAGCCGAAGAGTTGGATCATCTGGTCAAATCCGAAATGGAGCATCAGACCGGTGTCGAGAAAATTCTCGAAGCAGAATCCAAAAAAAAGACCGACGCCTGACCGCCGCGGGGAATAACAATGGACACAACGGTCGTCTACATCCTGTTTGGGACATTTCTCGGTCTGCTATTGATCGGCGCACCGATCTCGATATCGCTGGGCGTTTCCGCCTTGGTCGCTTTCGCCTACCTGGGCGACAACCCGATCAAGCTGGTGCAAATCGCCTTTACATCCGTCGGTTCATTCCCGCTCATGGCACTACCGGCATTCATTCTTGCCGGGGCGCTCATGGAAGCGGCCGGCATCTCGAAGCGTTTGGTAGTGCTCGCGGAGAGTTTCGCCGGTCCGTTCACCGGTGGTTTGGCGGCCGCTGCAGTGTTCGCCTGCTTGTTTTTCGGCGCGATTTCCGGGTCCGGCCCGGCAACGACAGCCGCAGTTGGCATGCTGATGATTCCGGCCATGGTCAATCGCGGCTACGACCGGACCTACTCGGCGTCGATCACGGCATCAGCCGGCGGCCTCGGGATTGTCATCCCACCGTCGATACCCATGGTTATTTTCGGCATTTCCGGAATGAGTCTGCTGCCGCCGCCCGAGGCAATTGAGAAATTCGGCCCATTTCAATCCCTGTCGATTCCCAAGTTGTTCATTGCCGGCGTCTTGCCGGGGCTCCTGTTGGCGTTGAGCCTTCTGACCATGAATTACATCAGGTCGAAGCGGGCGGGCTACAAGGGAATATCCGAAACCTGGTCTTTCGACGTGATCGGCAAAGCGTTCAAGGACGGTTTCTGGGCGATTCTTGCGCCGCTGGTCATCCTCGGTGGCATCTATTCGGGATTTTTCACGCCCACCGAATCGGCGGTCGTCGCGATCTTCTACACTTTGTTCGTCGGTACCTTTATCTACAGGGAGCTTAAATTCAAGAGTTTGTTTCATTGCCTGGAGACAACGACGTGGTTGACCGGTCGTGTACTGTTGATTCTGTTCACCGCCACGGTTTTCGGGCGATTATTGGTGGAGAATCGTGTTCCCGTCATTGTTGCGGAAGGCATGCTCTCCATAACGGAAAATCTGTACATTATCTGGGCGCTGATCATCGTGCTGCTGGTGTTCGTCGGAATGTTCATGGAAACACTCGCCCTGATTATGATTCTGGTGCCGGTTCTGCTACCGATCGCCTACAGCGTCGGCATCGATCCAGTGCATTTCGGTGTGGTCATGGTGAGCTGCTGTGTCATCGGCTTCATGACGCCGCCGCTCGGCGAGAACATCTTCATCGCGTCGGGTGTCTCGGGAGCGAGCGTGGAGGACATCTCCGTCAAGTCACTGCCCTTTGTCGCGGTGGCGGTCATTGCTGTTTTCATCATTGCCTACGTGCCGCAGATCTCCCTCTTTCTGCCCAGGCTGATGGGTTACTAAAGTCCGAACGGACCTGGGTACAGCGGGTTGATTCATCACGCCCAGGACGAAGGGTTCGAACACTCGAGTGGTGCGCCAAAGCATCACTCAGGGGATAAGACAAGATGCTTCCCGAAATTCGCAAGATTCTCTACTGCACCGATCTGTCGGACTCGGCTGCCAATGCGTTTCGCTATGCGTTGAGCCTCGCAAAAGCCACCGGCGCGGAAATACACAAGCTGCACGTAGTCGCCAACCTGTCAGAAGATGCGCGCATCACCCTCCAGACCTACATGGAAGACGCGGGCGGTCCGAGCCTGGAGACGGTCCTCGGCCAACGGGCCGACCAGGCGAAAGCCGAGATTCAGCGGCGTAAGGACGCGGTTCTGGCCGACCTCGACGAGGAAGACCGAAAGCTCGGACAGCGCATAGCCTCGATCAACGTCATTCGCGGCGACCCGGCAGAGGCGATCCTGAAGAGTGCCGGGAAACTCGGCTGCGACCTGATCGTCATGGGTACTCACGAGAAAGGCCCTGTTCAGGCGTTTCTCGGCAGCGTGGCAAAAACGGTCATGCGCACCGCGCGGATTCCCGTTCTAGTCGTCCCGCTTCCGTGAAATCTGTCGATGCTTCTTTGAAATTTCAATTCAACTGGTCCAGACTGTGAGACTCTTCGGCCCATTGGGTGAGACTTTTATCCGCTACAAAATGGGCATGCGCTGCCCACTGAGCGAGACGGATGTGGAATCTGGACTGGAATTTCATCATCAGGAATCGACCTCTCGATCAGCGCCAGTCTGTAGCGGTCGGGAAACGTCAACCACGGCGTAGTGCCCCAAGCATTTTGCCAGAGTTCTTCGAATCAGAGTGGGAGTCGGAGTCGAGCAATGAATGCCCTCGATAGAATCATTGAGCTGGCCCGCCGCACCTCCAAGCGCATCGTGTTGCCTGAAGGCGAAGACCGCCGGGTCGTCGAAGCAGCGGGACGAGCAGTCGCAAAAGGCATCGCAGAGATGACGCTGATTGGTAAACGCGACACCGTTCTGGAGCTTGCTTCGCAAGTTGGCGTGGATCCCAATTCGTTCGATTTGGTCGACCCGTCAACGGACGACCGGATGGAGTCTCTTGCCGCGGCGCTTTTTGAGCTTCGCAAACACAAAGGCATGACGATGGAAGAGGCGACAATGCGTGCCGCCGAACCCCTCTATCTGGGCGATCTGCTGGTACGCACCGGGGCGGCGGATGGGTCGGTGGCGGGCGCGCAATTCACGACGGCTGATACGGTACGCGCTGCGATCCAAATTATCGGTTTGGACACGCGCTACAGCCTGATCTCCAGTTTCTTCCTCATGGTGCTTGGTCAGCCACATCACGGCGATTTGCAAGGCGCCCTAATTTTCGCCGACTGCGGCCTGGTCGTGGATCCGACAGCGGAGGAATTGGCGCAGATCGCGATCGCTTCGGCCGAAAGTGCCCGGACACTCATCGGTGATGAGCCACGGGTGGCGATGCTGTCGTTCTCCACGGCCGGCAGTGCGAAACATGCCGCCGTGGACGAGGTCGCGGAGGCGACACGTCAGGTCCGCGAAGCCGCCCCGGATTTGGCCGTGGACGGCGAGATGCAGTTCGATGCCGCGGTGGTGCCGGCCATTGCGGAGCGGAAGCTGCCGGGCTCGAAGGTCGCCGGGCGGGCAAATGTGCTCATTTTCCCGAATCTCGAGGCCGGGAACATTGGCTACAAGGTCGCCGAGCGCATCGGCGCTGCGACCGCGATCGGCCCGATTCTGCAGGGGCTGAAGAAACCCGCGAATGACTTGTCGCGCGGATGCAGCGCGGACGACATCTATCACGTCATCGCCGTGACCGCCGTCCAGGCTCAAGCAGCGGATCGAAGCTGATTCAGCACGTCAATATCAGCACGTCAATACCTTAGTGATGCGATTACCCGTTTCCCGACCGAAGAGGTTGTCATGAGCACGCTTCCCCAGTTCGAGAACCACGCCCGGCAGGACAAGAAATACACCACCTGCTACATGTGCGCGTGCCGTTGCGGCATCGAGGTAACGCTCGAGGACAACCAAGTCCGCTTCATTCGTGGCAATCGCAATCATCCCGTTAACCAAGGGGTTCTCTGTGCCAAGGGCAATGCCGGCATCATGAAGCAGATTTCGCCGGCAAAGCTGCGCAACCCGATGCGTCGCAAACCCGGAACGGAGCGGGGCGCCGGCGAGTTCGAGGAAGTTTCCTGGGACGAGGCGCTGGACCTGCTCACCGAGCGGTTACGCACGATCCGTGCGACCGACCCGAAAAAGCTCGCGTTCTTTACCGGACGCGATCAGATGCAGGCTTTGACGGGTCTTTGGGCGCAGCAGTTTGGCACCATCAACTGGTCGGCGCACGGCGGCTTCTGCTCAGTGAACATGGCCGCCGCCGGGCTCTACATGACGGGCCAGTCGTTCTGGGAATTCGGCGATCCGGACTGGGACCGTACCAAGTACTTCATGCTCTGGGGGGTGGCAGAGGACCATGCCTCCAATCCCATCAAGATCGGCATCGAGAAGCTGAAGCGCCGTGGGGCCAAGTTCGTTTCCATCAATCCGGTACGCACCGGCTACCAAGCCGTGGCGGACGAATGGATACCGATCAAACCGGGCACCGATGGCATGCTGGCGCTGTCGATGGCGCATGTGCTGATCTCCCGTGAACTGTTCGACTGGGAGTTCCTGGTTCGCTACACCAACGCACCGTTCTTGGTCGTGCAATCGCCTGGGCAGCAGGGAGACGGCCTCATTCTGCGCAACGAGGAAGGCAAACCCTTGGTCTGGGACAACGAGGACGAGGAGTTCCTCGACGGCCTCCAGTTCGGCATCAGCCCATCGCTGTTCGGCGAGTACCGCACGGCAGACGGGCGCAGCGTCAAGACGGTCATGACCTTGATGGCGGAGAAGTACCTGGACCCCCGCTACGCGCCGGAGGCGGCAGCAAAGGTCTGCGGCGTACCGGCAGAGACCATCGAGCGGCTCGCGCTGGAGATGGCACACGTGGCCTTCCGCGAAACCATCGAGGTGGACTGCGAGTGGACCGACTGGGAGGGGCGCAAACACGACAAGTTCATCGGTCGCCCCGTGTCGATGCACGCCATGCGGGGAATCTCGGCCCACTCGAATGGCTTCCAAAGCTGCCGCGCACTGCACCTGCTCCAGATTCTGCTTGGTACGATCGACTGCCCGGGCGGACACCGTGCCAAAGCGCCGTTCCCGCGGCACACGCCGCCGCCCATCAAACCGGCGCGTGATACGGCCCCGAACACGCCCCTCGCCTCGCCGCCACTGGGATTTCCCATGGCGCCCGAAGACTTGGTGATCGACGCCGAAGGTCGGCCCTTGAGGATCGACAAGGCCTATTCGTGGGAGGCGCCCATCGCGAACCACGGCCTCATGCACATGGTCATCACGAACGCGGTGAACGGGGACCCCTACCCCATCGACACACTCATCTTCTTCATGGCCAACATGGCCTGGAACTCCACCATGAACTCGCGCGACGTCCAGGACATGCTGCGCGCCAAGGGTGAGGACGGCGAGTACAAGATCCCCTTCCTGGTGGTGGTGGATGCGTTCCACTCGGAGACGGTGAACTTCGCCGACCTCGTCTTGCCGGACACGACCTATTTGGAGCGATTCGATGCCATCTCCATGCTCGACCGGCCCATTTCCGAGCCCGACTCACCCTGCGATTCCATTCGCCAGCCGGTGCTCGAGCCGGACCGCAACGTACGGCCCTGGCAGGAGGTCATGGTGGATATGGCCGGTCGGCTCGGATTCCCAGCTTTCGTCGACGAGGCGGGCAACCCGAAGTTCACCGGTTACACCGACTTCATTGCCCGCTGGGAGAAGGCGCCCGGAATCGGTTTTCTCGCCGGCTGGCGCGGTGAGAATGGCGAATCGCACATGCGCGGTGCGCCGAACCCGGATCAGTGGCAGAAGTACATCGAGAATCAGTGTTTCTTCCAGTACCATCTGCCCGAGCACATGCGCTTCTACCGGTTCGCCAACCGGGATTATCTCGACTGGGCCAAAGAGGTGGGATTCAACGCCAGCAACGAACCCATCGTCATGAAACTGTACTCGGAGGTGCTGCAAAAATTCCGGCTCGCCGGGCAGGGCCTCTACGACGGTCCGCAACCGGCGGATCCTACCGACAAGAAACGCTTGGTCGATTACTGCGATCCACTGCCCGATTGGTACCTGCCGCTCGAGGAAAGCCGCATCGATGCGGACGAGTACGCATTCCACGCCGTCAATCAGCGGCCCATGCACATGTACCATTCATGGGATTCCCAGAATGCCTGGTTGCGCCAAATCACGGCCCAGAACTTTCTGTACATGAACCGCAAACGAGCCGAAGAAATGGGCATCGAGGACCTGTCATGGGTTTGGGTCGAGTCCCACAACGGCCGCATCCGGGTGCAAGTCAAGCACATGGAAGGCTGTCAACGCGACACGGTGTGGACGTGGAACGCCATTGGCAAACAGGCCGGCGCCTGGGGGCTCGATGCCGACGCGCCGGAGGCACGGCGGGGATTCCTCATGAATCACCTCATCAGCGAGTTGCTGCCCCCGGCCGACGGTGAGCGAAGGCTGACGAACTCCGACCCGATCACCGGGCAGGCCGCCTGGTACGACCTGAAGGTGAAGATCTCACCCGCGGCTCCGGGCGAGGTGGGCAGCTGGCCGGAGTTTCCGGCAATGCGTGGGCTGCCCGGTACGGCCGAGAGCCCCGCTGAGCTGCGCTATCACACCCACGAGGCGGTTAATTTGCGCCGGTCGTTCAAGGACGTGCTGACTCGGAAATAGCCATCATGCGGCGCGGCAACGCCCGCACCGATACCGAATCGCAACTAGTGAGAGAACACTGACATGCGCCTTGGACTCGTCATCGATCTGGATACCTGCGTCGGTTGTCACGCCTGCGCGGTGGCCTGCAAACAGTGGAACAGTTCCGGCACCACCGGACCGCTCACGGACTACGATCCCTACGGGGCGGAGCCCAGCGGTGTGTGGTTCAACCGCATCCGCAACTTCGAGGTAGGCGACTACCCGAATAACAAGACGGTCAATTTCCCCATGTCCTGCATGCACTGCGAGACGGCGGAGTGTGTGACCGTGTGTCCGACCGGCGCGTCGTACAAACGCGAAGAGGACGGCATTGTGCTGGTCGATCAGGACAAGTGCATGGGTTGCAACTACTGCGCATGGGCCTGTCCCTACGGCGCTCGGGAGCTCGACGAATCCTCTGGCACCATGAAGAAGTGCACGCTCTGCGTGGACCGGATTTACGACGAGGAATTGCCCAAAGAGGAGCGCAAACCGGCTTGCGTACTCACATGCCCGACCCACGCGCGATTTTTTGGCGATCTCGACGATCCGGATACGGAAGTGAGCCGCCTGGTTCGCGAGCGGGGCGGTTTTCAGTCCATGCCCGAGCTCGGCTACAACCCCACGAACCACTATCTGCCCCCGCGCCCGACGAGGCCGGTCGAGCAGGAGCGGCGCCCGCAGATCAGTCTGCAGGAGAAGATCAAGGAGTGGATGGGGCGCGTCGTGGAAAAATAATACCGGCCACCAGGGTGCCCCGCAAACGGCGGGGCCGCGCCAATCAGCATTTGGGGAAATTCCGATCAATCTGGAGTTCCCGGGGACACTCGGACCTGTCGTCCCCTGAGAAAGCCAATTAGGCTTGATTCAGCGTTTCACTAGTATCAACTCATCGAGTCCGAATTATGCACCCAGCACTCTCGGTCATCATATTTACCGTTTCATCCGGCGCCGGCCTGGGCCTGATCGTGCTCGCCGCCCTGTTCGGCGTTTTTCAGATTGGCGGCGGCCTCACCCCGAACGAGTCGTTTTGGGCTGGCCTGTTGGGCTTGCTGCTCACCACGGTCGGCCTACTTGCCTCCACCTTCCACTTGGCCAACCCCAAGAACGCGTGGCGGGCATTCAGCCGCTTCCGCAGCTCTTGGCTCTCGCGCGAGGGCGTGTTCGCGGTGCTGCTGTACCCGTTTGCCCTGTTCTACTTCGTGCTCGCGTGGCAGGAAGCTGCCCCGAACTGGCTGCTCGCCTGCCTGGGCCTCCTCACCGCCCTGCTGGCGCTGGCGACCGTTTTCTCGACTGGGATGATCTATGCCTGCCTTCGCACGATGCGCCAATGGAATACCTCTCTGGTACCCACCAACTACATTCTCATGGGTCTGGCGCTCGGGGCGGTGATTCTGACAACGGTTCTCACGATCACACGAGGACCGGCTCTGGAAGCGGCTACGACGCTCACGTTGATGGTTCTGATCGGCGCCGGGCTCGGCAAAGTCATTTACTACTTCTGGATCGGCGAGCCGAGGGGCCCAACCATCAACACGGCAACCGGATTCACACGCGGTGCGGTACGTCTGTTCGAGTCGGGACAGAGCTCCGGAAACTTCCTCAACAAGGAGTTCGGTTTCCAGCCCTCCGCGAGCCTGGTCGGAAAGCTGCGGCTCGCCGTCTACGGACTCGGCTTCGTCATCCCGATCGTGCTGGTGGCCCTGCTGATCGCCAACGAGGGCGGCTTCGCCTTCGCGTTCATCGCCGTGCTCTCGGCCTTCGCAGGCATCGGCATCGAGCGCTGGCTGTTCTTCGCCGAGGCGCGGCACGTGGTAAACCTTTTCTACGGTCAGCAGCACACTTGACGCTGCGCCCGAATCTTCAGCGGCCATCCCTTGGCCGCTGAAGCGGGGCAGCGAGATGGTGCGTCAAGCCCTCATACGTTCTCCCTTGGGATCGTATAGCGCGCCGAGGCTGGCCTTCGCCGGTATTCTTTCACCAGCCACATCGATTTCCCAATTCCCTGAATCGATGTAATGACGCGCTACGCCCTCGGCATGGTGGACATAGCCCAGCCCCACCGAGCCGCCCAGATGGTGTCCATAGTTCCCCGAGGTCAAATGTCCGACGATCTTCCCGTCCCTAAGCACCGGCTCATGGTGATAGAACATCGGCTCCGGGTCACTCAATAGAAACTGTACGAGCCGCTTGTTCATGTGACGACGGCTTTCTTTTTGCCGAAGAATCGCGTCGCGCCCGATGAACGGAATAGGCTTGTCGAGATGGCAGACGAATCCGAGGCCGGCTTCCAGCGGGGTATCCTCGTCGCCAATGTCGTGACCGAAGTGGACGAATTTCTTCTCGATTCGGCAGGTATCCAGCGCATGCATGCCGGCGAGTGTGAGGCCGTGCTCCTGCCCCGCCTCCCAGACCTGATCGAATGCGTGCCGAGCCATGTCAACCGGGGCATAGAGTTCCCAGCCCAGTTCACCGACGTAGGAGACCCGGGTCGCTCGCCCGACTGCGCAGCCGATTTCCACCGCTTTGCTGGCGCCGAACGGGAAGTGCTCGGTGGTCAAATCCACGTTCAGCACTTCTCCGAGCACCGTCCGACTCTTCGGCCCCATTACGCCGAGCACCGCCCAGGCCGAGGTGATGTCGTGCACGAAGCAATGGGCGTCCTCGGGAATGTTTCGGCGCAGCCAGTCCAAGTCGCGATGCGTCGTCGCGGCCGCGCTGATGATCCAGTAGGTCTGCTCGTCGATCCGATTGACCGTGAGGTCGGCTTCGATTCCGCCCCGCTCGTTCAACCAGTGCGTGTAGACGATTCTGCCGGGTTCCACGTCGATGTCCGCCGAGCAAATGCGCTGCAGCGACTTGCAAGCGTCTCGGCCTTTGACCAGATATTTCGAAAACGTGGACTGATCGAACAATGCCACACCTTCCCGCGCCGCCCGGTGCTCCGCTGCGGAGTGCTCGAACCAGTTTTGTTTTCCGAAACTGTATTGATATACGGGCTCTACCCCGCCGGGCGCGAACCAGTTGGCGCGCTCCCA
>JBFGYN010000077.1:0-12104 GCA_041587415.1 Candidatus Competibacterales bacterium
ACCCGCGAAGATATATGTTAGTGATCGATCAACAACGACGTACGATTCGTAGCTTCGTCAAGCGACACAGGCGCCTTAGCCAAGCGAAGAGTCGGTCCAACTAACAACTTTGGTCTCAATATTGGGTGAATAGTAGCACAGCGAATCTGGATCTGCCGGCTATATTCGGGAGACATGCCCCAGTCGTCTTGGAAATTGGTTTCGGGGCGGGTGAAAGCCTGGCCGAGATGGCGCAACGCCGATCTTACGAAGATTTCATCGGAGTGGAAGTTCACGGACCCGGAATTGGACACCTTCTCGGTGAATTGGCACAGCGGGACCTGACGAATGTTCGGGTGGCCCGCGGAGACGCAGTCGAACTGATGCGGCATTGCATCGCAGATAGATCGTTGGCACGAATTCAGCTTTTTTTCCCCGATCCGTGGCCAAAGAAGCGTCATTGGAAAAGGCGTCTTGTGCAAACCGAATGGATAGCGCTCGCGGCCAAAAAACTGGTCCGCGGCGGCACTCTTCATCTCGCGACCGACTGGGCGGACTATGCCGATCACATGTTGGCCACGGTGGCAGGGGAGCCGCTTTTGGAGCAGACTCTATCCACTTCGGCAGCAGAAGGTAAACCATACGGCCGGCCGGAGACGCGATTCGAGCGTCGAGGCCGACGGCTCGGTCATACGATCTGGGATCTCGTTTTCCACCGTGTCGAATAGTGAAGCTCTGAATGATTCAGAGCTTCTCCACCGCCCCGGAAAGTGACTGGAGAATCGGCATGATGACATGTTGATTGGGAGAGGAAGACGGAAACCGCATTTTCGAGTTTCCTGCCCTGTTAACTGCTGGAGGGAATTGTTCAGAGGTTAGTTAACCTCTGTTTCCGAATCGGGATATGCTGGGGCCTTTGGGCGATAGCGAGGTACGTGCCATCGATGACCTGCGTGAAGCGGAAATACCTATTGGGCCATGGCACCGGTCGGTGTTGGCGTTCCTCGATGGATGCGGCGATCTCCCGCCTAGGTCCCATTCCACCGCAAACGAAACTCGCGCTCGTTTACGCTTCCCGCTCCATCCGGCCGCACCTGGCATCACTCATCGAGTCGCTGCGGCAGCGCACGGGAATTCCGCATTGGGTGGGTACAATCACCTCCGGCATTTACACGAGCGACAGGGAATACTACGACGAGTCAGCCGTGGCGATCCTGGTCACTGGTTTGACCGACACGGAGTTTGCCGTGATACCCAGCCGTTCCCGTTCCATTGACCGCATCGCGGCCATTGAAAAGAAATGGGGAAACGCAGGTAAACGCCTGGCCGGTGTGCTCCACGTGGCCCCGGACTCCGAGGCCGGGCCGGAACTTCTCCGATGGTTGAACCGGCGGGGCTGCCGCGTACACCCCACCGGCGGCTTGCTTCCAACTGCGCCCGATGAAGCCCATATCGCAAACGGAATCGGAGACGTCGGCATTTCGGGCGTTCTCTTTCACCCAAACGTTCGCGCGGTCACGGCAGTGACGCAGGCGTGTGCACCCATCGGCCCCGCACATTGCGTCACGTCCAGTGACGGTGGCCTCGCGCTGGCGATAGACGAGCGCCCCGCACTGGATGTTTTCTACGAGGAGGCCGGCGAAGCGGTGGAGCGAGACCCGATCCGCGCGGCCGGTTTCATTTATGCAGCCCTCCCGCTGCCCCGCCCCGACGCACAATACCTCGTCCGCAGTCTTTTGAGCATCTATCCTGAAAAAGGTGCTTTGAGCATCGGGGCGAAGCTTCGCAACGGGCAATCAATTCGGTTTTGCCGTCGGGACGGCAACACCGCGTGGGCTGATCTCATACGCACGATCCGCAAACTGAAGCGGAATTGCGCCCACTCGCCCCGCGCGGCACTGTACTATGCCAGCGCTGCTCGCGGCAGAGCACTATTTGGCGAACGATCGATCGAGAGCCAATTGATCAGCGATACATTGGGCGAGGTGCCGTTAATCGGGTGCCAAGTGAACGGCGAGCTGGCTGGCGGCGAATTGCACGGTTACGCTGGCGTGTTGACCCTGCTGTACTAGCCCGGAAATCCTAGCGGTATTCGAAATTCCAAGCCGCTGAACGACGCGCCGAATCGAATGCCTTCGAACTCGATGCGACAAGTTTGCGATAGATATGAAATATGCTCGCTTAGGCAATACGGACTTGGAGGTAAGCATCGTTTGTCTTGGAACGATGACTTTCGGCGAGCAGAATTCCGAGCGCGAGGCGCACGAACAACTGGATTACGCGCTCGCTCGAGGCGTCAACTTCATCGACACTGCAGAAATGTATTCTGTACCAGCAAAACCGGATACCCAGGGTCGCACGGAAGAGTACATTGGATCGTGGCTCGCAACTCGACATAACCGCCACGGCGTTATCATTGCGACCAAAGTGGCGGGGCCGGCCGAACGGCTGGCATACATCCGAGGCGGCCCAAGACTCGACCGCAGTCACATCAATCGGGCGATTGATGCGAGCTTGCGGCGGCTACGAACGGATTACGTCGATCTCTACCAAATCCATTGGCCGGAGCGGTCGACTAATTTCTTCGGACAGCTGGGCTACGAGTGCAGAAACGATTTGGGCATTCCCTTGGAGGAAACGCTCGATGCACTCGCGCAATTGGTCCAAGCAGGTAAGGCCAGATACATCGGTGTCTCGAACGAGACCGCATGGGGAATCGGCGAATATCTGCGCTTGTCACGGGACCGCGGGCTGCCACGAATCGTCACTGTACAGAATCCTTACAATCTCCTGAATCGCACCTTCGAAATCGGGCTTGCCGAATTCTCGCACAGGGAAAACCTGGGATTGCTCGCCTATTCGCCACTCGCAATGGGTGCGTTGAGCGGAAAATACCTGGGTGGCCGCCAGCCGCCCTCCGCGCGCCTCACGCTCTTTCCGCAGTTCGACCGCTATGCCTCCCCGCGATGCCAGGTGGCCATCGAGTCGTACGTGGCGCTTGCGAAGCGTTGTGGGCTCGACCCGGCACAGATGGCACTCGCGTTCGTGAACACCCGCCCATTCCTGGCGAGCAACATCATCGGGGCGACGACCCTGGCGCAATTGCGTGCCAACCTTTCAAGTGCGGATCTGACGCTTCCTGTGGAGGTCCTGAAGGCCATCGATGCGATTCACTTGCAGCAGCCGAATCCCGCCCCGTGACACCCCTTCTCGACTCCCATTGCCATTTCGACGATCCGTCATTCGACCATGATCGGGCCGAAGCGCTGTCTCGCGCCGTGCGCGCGGGCGTGCGCAACCTGGTGGTTCCGGCGGTGACCGCGGGTCACTGGGATCGTCTCAAGCGGGTCACTGACGAGTCCCAGCGCCTTTTTGCCGCCTATGGCCTGCATCCGATGTTCGTAGCGGAGCATCGCCCGGAGCACCTTCAGAAATTGGCGATGTGGGTCGCGCGCGAGCAGCCGGTGGCGATCGGTGAGTGCGGCTTAGATTATTTCGTTCCAAACCTCAGCCGCGAGGCTCAGGAGTTTTACTTCGTCGGCCAACTGAAGCTCGCGAAGCAATTTGACCTACCTGTGGTCGTGCACGCTCGGCGCGCGTTGGACCAGGTGACCAAGTACCTGCGGCAATTCCCAGGACTGCGCGGGGTCATACACAGCTTTTCCGGAAGCCTGCAGCAGGCCGAGACAGTCTATCGATTGGGATTCAAGTTGGGTATCGGCGGGGCCGTTACCTACGAGCGCGCGCAGCGCCTGAGGCGTGTAGTCGCCCAAGTGCCTGCCGACGCACTGCTCCTGGAGACGGATTCGCCCGATCAGCCGGGCGCGGGGCACCGGGGACAACGCAACGAGCCAGCATTCCTCCCGGAGGTACTCGGCACGGTGGCCGCGCTTCGAGGTGTGGATGCGCCACAGATCGCGGCCCAAAGCAACTCGAATGCCCACGATCTTTTCGGTATCTCCAGCGGAGAGTAGGCACACGCCAGGCAAGACGCCCCGAGCTCACTCTGAACCTATGTTGTGGATGACAGGTCGAGTAGCGCACGGAGGCGCCCCCAATCGAAGGCGGGCCCGGGATCGGTCTTACGCCCGGGCGCGATATCGGAGTGCCCGGCGAGATTCTGTCTGGGGATTTCGGGATACGCAATCCAAAGGGCCTTGAGCAGGCGCGCGAGACACTCGTATTGACGGGGGTCGTAGGGAATATCGTCGGTGCCTTCCAACTCGATACCTACGGAAAAATCGTTACAGCCGACCCGACCATGAAACGACGAATGTCCCGCGTGCCACGCCCGTTGGTGGAAGGGTACGTATTGGACGACGGCCCCGTCGCGCTTGACGAGCGCGTGCGCGGACACCTTGAGTGCTTGGATCGCGCTGAAATATGGGTGTGTTCCGGATTCGAGCGAGTTGCTGAATAGGCGATCGATCCACGGCCCGCCGAATTCCCCGGGCGGGAGGCTAATGCCATGGATCACGATCAGTTCAATTTTCGCACCGTCCGGCCGAAGATCGCAGTTGGGTGAGGGACACTGCCGAGCTTCGGCCAGCAGACCGGTTTTAGCATCAACATTCAAGGCGTTTGCGCGGCACCGAAACACAAGGATGTCGTCGGCCCCGTCACAGGCTGTTTCCATCGAAATCGTAGGCCATCTCGCCAAAAGGCTCCTGTAGGAAAAAACCTTGCGCGAGGTGAATCTCGCACCGAAACAGCGCCCCGAGTGTGGACGGATTCTCTACACCTCCGGCAATGATTTCAGGGCCCAGCTTCCGGGTGCTGGCCACTAGACGTCGGAGCTCTTCGTAGCGTCGACGATCCTTCTCGACCCCCTCGACCAGAGACGGATCCAGCTTGACGTAGTCCACTGGCGTTCTTGACAGCATCAGAATCGCGTTCTCGGCACGGCCGAACCGTTCGATGGACGCCCTGCAACCGAGACCGCGCACCTTGGCAATGAAATCCGATGCCTTGATCCCCTGATGCGCAAGCTGCTGCTCGGAAACCTCGAAAACCAGCGATTCAGGTGATACGCCGTGCGCTGCAATGCGCTCGCGCAGCCATTCCGCGAACTCTCTGTCCTCGAACAGGTCTCGACAGACATTGACGAACAGCTCGACCTTTCGTCTCGGCAAGCCGCGCTCGGCGAGGATGGCAAGAACCCGACCAACGACGGAACGGTCGATCTTGTCCCCGAGTCCAACCCGCTCAGCGACGGCGAATACTGTCTCCGGCAAGAGATCGTCGCCAAATTTGTCGCGCATGCGCACCAACACTTCGTAACGTTCCTGCCGGTCCTCCCCCAAACCGACAATCGGCTGGAAGAGCAGGCGCAATCGAGATTGCTTTAGAGACTCGCGAATGTGCGCAGCCAATTCTTCTTCACGAGTCCTCTGTGCCTGACCATCCTCGCGCGAGTCGTGGACATAGATCCGGGCGTCGTTCTCACGTGCCAGCCGAATGGCGAGCTCGGTCTGCTCCATGATCTCCAGGGCGCTCACGTCCGGGCTGCGGGAAATGGTAGCCCCAATTGCAACGTCGAGCATGAAAGATCGCCCGCCGGCATCGAAGTCACGTTGTTCTAGGGAGTCCCGCAGTGACTCGCAAAACCTCGTGAGCTCCATCTCGTTGTGACCGAGCATCATGACGGCAAAGCCGGCGTCCCCGTACCGTGCCACGATGTCGCCTGGCCTCAATTCATTTCTCAAGCGCCTCCCGACATGCACCAGTACGCGATCGCATCCGGCGATTCCTGCGCGTTCCCTGAGCGCGGGGAAGTTTTCCACGCTGATCAGCAGGGCGGCAACGGATGGAATGCCAATGCCGATGCCCGGCAAAAGCTTTTCCAGGTCGGCAACGAAGCGCCGCCGGTTGGCAAGATGGGACACGGCGTCCTGGCCGCTCAGCAGACGTTGTCTGCGATTCGTGTCCCGGGCGCGATGCAAGCGGTTCAATACGGCGGCAAGTAGACTTTTCTTTTCCACCGGTTTCACGAGGAAGTCATCGCCGCCGGCGTTGAGAAGCGCCAAGTGCGTGTCGGTACTGTCATCACCCGAAATGAACACGATTGGCACATCCGAGTAGGACTCGTGCTGGCGCAGCACCTGGGCCAACTCGATGCCGCTCACTTCCCCCAGATGGACATCCATCAAGACCAGATCGGGCTGATAGCGATACATGACCTGGAGCAATTGAACGGGGTTCAGAACTTTGGCCGTCGAGACACCGGCAGCTTCGAGTGCCCTGCAGAAGTACTCTGCCGCATCCTCCTCGTCGTCAACAACCAGGACACGCAGACCTTCTGCCCCGACACCGCCAAGCGTTGCCCGCAACCGATCAATCACGATGTCGGTCTGAACCGGCCGAAAGTAAAAGCCAAGCCCGCCGGCACGAATCGCCGCGAGGCGGCTCGCAAGGTCGCCGCGTTCGGATATGAATAGGATGGCCGGCGGAACGGGCATCTCTTTTCGCAGGCGAACCATTGCCTGCACGCCGTCCAAATCGTTCTCGCCGACGTTCGCTTCGCAAATGACCGCCGACGTACCCCCGCTCTTGAGGTCGGTCACCGCCAGTGTCAAATCGTCGTACTGGCGAATCTTGAATCCGGCCGCCTCCAAATCGGAGGCCAACAACGCCGCAAGGTCGATGTCTCGCGTGATAATCGCAACTTCGCGGCGGCGGCTGGAAGTATCCAGGGTTCTGGAATCGACGAATTCTCCCGGGACCGTTGGACGCGCCTCCTCCGGAAGCGCCTGCTGAAGTGCTTCGATCAAGGCGCTCACACGGCCGCACGCCGCTGCAGTGAGCGCCGGGTCCGCACCACCGGAGGTGGCTAGGAGTTGGTGAAGATGTTGGACGAGCGTATTGACGCGTTCATCGGGTACGGCGCTGATTGATTGACGAAGATCGTCGACCATTCGGCCCAACAGTGCAAAGCTCTCCGAGCCCCACTTCACATGCTGAAGACGGGTCCACAAATCATCGGTCAATCGCACCTTGCGCGCGATTCTTTGCCATTCGGTCCGTGAGGCGACGTCATCCGAATGCGTATCGTCCGCCACTACACCTCCCCGTGGTACGAGATAATCCGCTCAACCTCATTGCGCGAGCCCAAAATCACCGGAACCCGTTGGTGCAATTCCACGGGCTCCACCTCTAGAATCCGTTGCCGACCCGTGCTACTGAGCCCACCCGCCTGTTCGACAATGAAGCTCATGGGATTGGCCTCGTAAAGCAGCCTGAGTTTCCCACCCAGGTTTTTGCTTCGCATCTTCGCATCCAGGGGATACAAGAAAACGCCGCCGCGGCAAATGATTCTATGGACATCCGCCACCATGGACGCGACCCATCGCATGTTGAAGTCCTGCCCCCTTTGCCCTTGCTTGCCAGCCAGACACTCGTCAATGTACCGCCGGACGGGGGGTTCCCAATGGCGCATGTTAGACGCATTGATCGCAAATTCCCGACTGGCCTCTGGTATGCGCATGTTCGCATGGGTGAGGATGAACTCCCCGACGTTCGGATGCAGAGTGAATCCGTTCACGCCGTGGCCGGTGGTGAGCACCATCATGGTCGACGATCCGTACAGCGCATAGCCGGCGCACACTTGCTTTGTCCCACATTGCAGGAAATCACGCTCCGTGGGAGCACTGTTCCCGTCCGCGCGTCGAAGAACGGAAAAAATAGTGCCGACCGATACATTGATATCGATGTTGGACGAACCATCCAAGGGGTCAAACAGCAATAAGTACCTGCCTCGCGGATACCGTTCGGGAATGGAATATATGGTCTCCATTTCTTCCGAGGCCATGGCGGCAAGCCGCCCAGTCCACATATTGCATTCCAGGAAAAGGTCGTTGGCGATGACGTCCAGCTTTTTCTGCGTTTCCCCCTGGACGTTTTCCGTCTCTGCGCTGCCGAGGACTCCGGCAAGTTTGCCGTGGTTGACGGCATTGGAGATGGCCTTGCAAGCCACGACGATGTCATTCAGCAGAGCGGTAAAATCACCTGTCGCTGAGGAGTGGCGCCGCTGTTCCTCAATGATCGCTTGGGTGATCGTCGTGCCAATCTTCATCGGTCTCGAGTCCTTCCACCCGACCTGGCGCGCAGGCCGGGAAGGGATCGAAAAATTCGCTTCGCGCGGGGAAGCTCAGGCGCCGGATGATAGCACAGGGATCCCGCCTGATCCGGGACGGACGAGGTAGTTGGCTACGTGCTCCGAGCGTGTCGCATCGGGCGCTGAAAATACATCAACCAAATCGAATTTTCCTTGGATCGAATGCAAATCGAGATTGCGCACTCGGTGCCCTCGAACTTGTGCGCGGACTGCTCGGGACTTCGTGGAGGGGCAGTGCAATGACGATTTTCGGCGGCTCATGCGCCGGAAATCGAACTAGGGTGCTCTCCAATGACGTCCAGAAACGTCTCCCCATAGCGCTCCAGCCGCACCGCGCCGACGCCGGTGATGGTGGCCAAATCTGCGAGATCGACGGGGCGCAGTCGAACCATTGCCAGCAGCGTCGCATCATTGAAGATGACATAGGGCGGAACGCCCTGCTTTCGAGCAAGTTCCATTCGCTTCTCGCGCAGCGCTTCCCAAAGTGGACGGTCCGAATCCGCCAGGGGTTCGCGCGCGGCACTCCGCTTCTTTTCGGCTTTGCGTGGGGTGCTCAAGAGTTCTTTCCGCAAAGTGAGGGCTTGCTCGCCACGCAGGACCGGGCGGGCGCGCCCAGTCAATCGAAGCCCGCCGAATCCTTCCGGGTCGATCGCAAGCATTCCGGAGGCAATCAATTGCCGGAACACCGCGCGCCACTCCGCGTCGTTTAAGTCCCTGCCAACTCCGAACGTGCTCGTCCTATCGTGGGCAAAGCGTCTAACTCGATCGGTATCCTTGCCACGTAGGACGTCCACCAGGTGGCCAACACCGAATCGCTGCCCTGTCCGATAGACGCAGGAGAGGCCTTTGCGTGCCGCCTCCGTTCCGTCCCAAGTGTCCGGCGGGTCGAGACAGGTGTCGCAATTGCCGCACGGCTCGTGGATTGATTCGCCAAAGTACTCCAACAATACCTGCCGGCGACATCGCGTGGATTCGCAATAGCCCAACATCGACTCCAGCTTCTGTTGCTCGACACGTTTGACCCTCTCTCCGGCCTGTGATTGCTGCATCAGACCGCGGAGCGTAATGACGTCCTGCAATCCATAGCTCATCCAAGCCTCGGCGGGCAGTCCATCGCGCCCAGCGCGTCCCGTCTCCTGGTAATACGCTTCCAGACTTCGAGGCAGATTCAGGTGGGCAACGAATCGCACGTTGGGCTTGTCGATTCCCATTCCGAAGGCGACGGTGGCGACCACGATGACGCCTTCTCCCAAAATGAACTGCTGCTGATTCTCGCTACGCAGCCTGGCATCGAGCCCCGCGTGATACGCGAGCGCTTCGTACCCGCGACCCCGAAGCCAGGTGGCCGTCTCCTCCACCCGCCGCCGGGTATGGCAGTACACGATGCCCGATTCGCCCTCATGCGCTTGCAATAGGCCCAAGAGCTGGCGCCTCGCGTCGCCCTGGACCGCGATCCGATACCGGATGTTGGGGCGATCGAACCCGTCGATGAATTCCCGCGCCTGTTCGAGGCCGAGACGCAACGCAATCTCGCGCCGCGTTGGCCCGTCGGCGGTCGCCGTCAGGGCGACCCGCGGCACATTTGGAAATCGCGAGTGCAACATGTCCAGAGCGAGGTATTCCGGACGAAAATCGTGGCCCCACTGAGAGACACAGTGGGCTTCATCGATCGCGATTAGGGCCAGCGGAATGCGGTCGGCGAGCGCAATGAAGCTTTCCCGTGTCGCCCGCTCTGGTGCGACGTACAGCAGATCCAGGGTGCCGGCCGCGATCGCGGCTTCGACATCACGCGCCTCGTTCGGAGACAGAGCAGAATTGAGAAATGCTGCTTTCACGCCCACCTGTTGCAGCGACTGGACCTGATCGCGCATCAGCGCGATGAGTGGCGATACGACGATTCCCAGTCCGTGGCGAATCAGCGCAGGGATTTGATAGCAGAGGGATTTGCCGCCCCCGGTGGGCATCAGGACCAACGCATCGCCGCCGCGGACGATGTGGTCCACGATTTCAGCCTGCTGCCCTCTGAAACCGGGGTAGCCAAAAACGGTGTTCAGGATGTCGAGAGGGCGATTGTCCATGGAGCGGTTTGTTAGTGACTTCTGACCCAATTGTGCCCCGCCCAACGAGATTCGTATGCATGGAAAATTTGTTACAGTCGCCCACCTTTGCGGACCGACTCGACCGCGTCGGCACCGAAACGGGACTGTTGCCCGCGATGCCGCCGACTTGCCAGAATAGGCGACCATGGAAACATGGATCAAACGGAAGTTTCCGCCAGGCACATGGATCCGTCGCAGAGTGCGGCCTGGCGGCGCGTCGGTCACGAACGAGCAGCACAAGCGGCGACTTCCGCTTCTCGTTCGCCGAGAAGGCCAGGAATGTCTTGATACAGCGTTTCCCCCGAGAGCGTCCTAACCCCAACCCGCGGAACCACCAATGTCCCACAAGCTCAATCGTTACAGCAGCCGTATCACTCAGCCAAAATCCCAAGGCGCGTCCCAGGCCATGCTCTACGGGGCCGGCATGAATGAAGAGGACATGGAAAAACCCCAAGTGGGCATCGCCAGCGTCTGGTACGACGGAAACACCTGCAACATGCACCTGAACGACCTGGCCACGAAGGTGCGTGTTGGCGTTCGGGCTGCCGGCATGGTCGGGATGCGTTTTAACACCATCGGTGTCTCGGATGGGATTTCGATGGGTACGGAGGGCATGAGCTTCTCGCTGCAATCCCGCGATTTGATCGCCGACTCGATCGAGACGGTCATGGGCGCGCAATGGTATGACGCGAACGTATCCATTCCTGGTTGCGACAAGAACATGCCGGGCGTGATGATGGCCATGGGTCGATTGAACCGGCCCGCCCTGATGGTTTACGGCGGGACGATTCGGCCGGGTCACCACGGCAATAAGACGTTGGACATCGTTTCCGCTTTTCAGAGTTACGGTGAATTCGTTGCGGGCTCAATAGACGATTCAGAACGCCGCGCGATCGTCCGCAACTCATGTCCCGGTGCCGGCGCATGCGGGGGAATGTACACCGCCAACACCATGGCATCGGCAATCGAAGCAATGGGTATGACGCTTCCCTACAGTTCTTCGACTCCTGCGGAAGATCCGGGAAAGATCGAAGAGTGCCTCCAGGTTGGGGCGGCAATCCGACATTTGCTGGAAACCGATATCAAGCCACGAGACATCATGACGCGGGAAGCCTTCGAGAATGCGATGGTCGTCGTCATGGCGCTTGGCGGCTCTACCAACGCCGTCTTGCATCTGATTGCGATGGCCCGAGCAGTCGACGTTCGGCTGGGGATCGACGACTTTCAAGCAGTCAGCGACCGAGTGCCATTTATCGCGGACCTGAAGCCGAGTGGGCGCTACGTCATGGAAGACCTGCACGCAATTGGCGGCACGCCGGCGCTCTTGAAATATTTGCTTTCCGAAGGACTCATTGTCGGTGAATGCCTAACGGTTACCGGGAACACCGTCGCGGAAAACTTGGCACCGCTGCCCGGCCTCGGCGAGGGCCAGGACGTGATTCGGCCGGTGTCGGAGCCGATCAAGCAGACCGGGCACATTCAAATTCTCAAGGGCAACTTGGCGCCGGATGGTGCGGTGGCAAAAATTACGGGCAAAGAAGGGCTTTCCTTCTCCGGTCCGGCGCGAGTCTACGACTCCGAGGAGGACATGCTGCACGCTCTGGAACAAGGCGAGATTCGCAAGGGCGACGTCATCGTCATTCGTTATGAAGGGCCGAAGGGTGGGCCGGGCATGCCCGAGATGCTGACGCCAACGTCCGCGCTCATGGGGGTGGGGCTGGGTAATGACGTGGCACTCATTACCGACGGGCGATTCTCGGGTGGTTCCCACGGGTTCATCATCGGCCATGTCGTTCCGGAAGCTCAAGACGGCGGACCAATCGCTCTCGTCCGTACGGGTGACGAGATCACCATCGATTCGGAACACAAACGACTCGACGTGGCGCTGGACGAGAAAGAACTCAGCCGAAGAC
>JBFGYN010000078.1:0-12035 GCA_041587415.1 Candidatus Competibacterales bacterium
ATGGTGCCCAGAATGTGATTCACTATCGTGATCGAGAATCCGGAATTTCGTTCTGGATATCAACGGAGGAGCGTCGCGCGATGGGGTTGCAGGCAAGTGCGGCGAGAAGAAGATGCCATGAATCCAATCGCTGATGGGTCCTCGCCGCGTTCCCTGCGGCTCGCGATTCGCGAGGGTCGTCATCTCGGTCCAACCGTCGGTCTCGCCCCGGGGCATCTCCAGGGAAACATTGCGATCATTCCTGAAGCGCTCGCTTCCTACTTTCTGTTGTATTGCCAACGCAACCCAAAACCCTGTCCCCTAATCGGCGTATCCGAGCCGGGCTCCCCGTTCCTACGGGAACTCGGCGAGGATTTGGACATCAGGTCGGACCTGCCTGCCTACCGGATTTTTCAGGGTGGCAGAGACTACGAAACCGTGAGGGATCTCAGGACGGCGTGGCGGAACGACCTCGTCACATTCGTGCTCGGCTGCTCATTTTCTTTCGAGGAAGCACTTCAGGTAGCCGATATTCCGTTGCGCCATGTCGAGGCCGCCCGCAACGTGCCGATGTACCGCACGTCGATCAAGACGCGATCGGTCGGTCCATTTTCCGGCCCTCTGGTGGTCAGCATGCGGGCATTCCGCCCCGCCGATGCGATCAGGGCTGTGTTGTTGTCGGCTCAGTTTCGTTTGGCTCACGGCGCGCCTATCCATATCGGCGATCCAGCCCAGATCGGCATTGCCGACATCGACCACCCCGACTACGGAGACGAGCCGGTCATCGAACAAGGTGATATTCCCGTCTTCTGGGCCTGCGGCGTGACACCGCAGGCAGCGCTCGTGAAATCCGGCGTGGACCTAGCCATTACTCACGAGCCGGGACATATGCTGATTACGGACATTCCCGCATCGACTGCGGAGTCCCGCCTTTTCGACATCGATATGACTTAGTTGATGGAAACAGATTTCATAAACGACACAGAATGCCCGCCAAAGCGGGTCAATGGAGGAGATAACAATGAACCGATTCTGCGCTCGCCTGTTTGCGGGGCCCATCATCTCATTGACAGCGTTCACCGTCTCTGCGGAAGATCTTTCGGTGGTCGGAAGCTGGAGCAGCCTGCCGCTTTACAAAGAATACGAGCGTCAATTCTGGACTGAGACACTCCCCGCCGCCTCAAACGGCGACATCGATGTGAGCATGACCACGTTCGATCAGATGGGCATACAGGGCTCCGATGTATACCGGATGCTCGGCGACGGTGTATTCGACGTGGGCATGACGGTTGCCGACTACACGGTTGGCGACGCGCCAGAGCTCGAGGGGCTCGATGTCCCGCTCGTGGCCACAACCGCGGACGCGGCAAGAGCCATGGTCGATGCCGCCCGCCCGATGGTCGAAGACATCATGCGGGACCGTTTCAACGCCAAACTGCTCGCCATCGCGCCTTACCCCCCGCAGATCGTCTTCTGCAAAGATGAGGTGAAGTCGCTCGCCGACCTGAAAGGCAAAAAAATTCGGGGGTCCGGCCGCATGACCACAAAGTTTCTCGAGGCGCTCGGTGCAGAAGGCGTCAACGTGGCGTTTTCTGAAGTACCGGGCGCGCTGGAACGTGGCGTAGTCGATTGTGCGGTGACCGGTTCGGGATCCGGCTACAGCGCCGGATGGTGGGAGGTATCCAGTTATCTTCTAACCCTGCCGCTTGGCGGGTGGGACCCAGTAGTAACGGCAATCAATTTGGACAAATGGGAGGGCCTCTCGCCTGAAATGCAGGCTCTCGTCACGAGCAAGATAAAGACCGAATTCGAGGATGCTGCCTGGTCGAACGCATCCGATGCGCTGAAGAATGACGTCGCGTGCCTTACGGGAAACGGAGACTGTGCCGCCGGCGAGCCCGCCGATATGACGCTGGTCGAACCAACCGAGGATGACATTGCCGGTGCACGCATGATCCTGACCGACACGGTGCTGCCCGAGTGGGCGGAACGAGCTGGAAAGGACTGGGCCGCGCGCTGGAACGAGAGTGTCGGCCAGACGGTCGGCGTGGAAATTCCGCTCTGAAACCGCGCGTGAATCCGATGGGCGATGGGCTGGCCATATGATATTCGAATCGATTCTCATCTTCCTCCGGCGTGTCAACCGGGTGGTCGCGCTGGCGGTTGGCGTAATCCTCGTGCTAACGATCGCTTTCACTCTGGCGGACATCACGCTGCGTCAAATGGGCAGTTCTCTCGGCGGGTCCGACGAGATTTCCGGCTACGTGATGGCGGCGGTCGCCAGCTGGGGCTTGTCGTATGCGTTGTTGGAGCTTGCCCATGTAAGAATCGACTTGCTTCGGCTCCGCCTGTCGTCGACAGGCCGTTGGGTGCTCGACATCCTATCCATGCTTACGCTGACGGTGACCACACTCGTTGTTGCAATCTACGCGTGGCCCGTGCTCGCTAAGAGCATTGAGCGCGGCTCGCGTGCCAATACCCCCCTGGAAACCCCACTCTGGATTCCACAGGCCGTTTGGTTTTCGGGCTGGGTGTGGTTTGCGCTGACGAGCTCAATCATGCTCGTCTGCGCGATAGGGCTGCTTGCCCAGGGCCGGTCTGACGATTTCAATCGCCAATTCGGCACAATGTCCGAAGCCGATGTCGAGCTGTCCAAATGATCTGGTCGGTTGCTCTCTCGCTGCTTGCGTTGCTGTCCCTTTCGATTCCCGTCGGAGTCGTTCTTTTCCTGCTCGGCTTTGGTGTCGATCAGTTCTATTCCCCTTTTCCGCTCATGCGCGGGCTTGGTCAGGTAGTGTGGTCCGCTTCTAACAGCTCGACCTTGATTGCCATCCCTTTCTTCGTGCTTCTGGGCGAAATCCTCGTGCGCGGTGGGGTCGCCGAACGCACGTATTCGTCGCTCGACAAGTGGTTCTCCTGGCTCCCGGGCGGACTGGTTCATGCCAATATCGGCACCGCAACCATGTTTTCGGCCACATCGGGCTCCTCGGTTGCGACGGCGGCAACCGTTGCAACCGTTGCCATGCCGCAAGCCCAGAAATTGGGCTACGATCCACGGCTCTTTTCGGGGGCAATTGCCGCTGGCGGCACACTCGGAATTTTGATTCCTCCGTCGATCAATCTGATCGTGTACGGCTTCCTGACCGAAACGTCCATCCCACAACTGTTTCTCGCGGGGCTGATTCCCGGCCTGCTGATGGCGCTGGCATTCATGCTTGTGACGGTCGTTCTGTGTGTTGCCCGCCCCGCACTTGGAGGGCCCAGCCGCAGCTTCTCCTGGACCGAGCGTGCCGAAAGCCTTGTTCAGATTCTACCGATCATCTTGCTGTTCGCGGTCGTCATCGGATCCATCTACGCCGGTTGGGCGACGCCGACGGAATCGGCTGCAATCGGCGTTGCAATGGCGCTTCTCATCGCCGCAGCCAATGCCGGGCTGGGCCTGGCGATGATGCGCGACGCGCTGCTCGGCACAGTCAAAATTACGGCGATGATCATGCTCGTCATCATTGGCGCCTATTTCCTGAATTTTACGCTCGCCTCGGCCGGGCTCGGACGCGACCTGACGGCGCTCATAACCTCGTTCGATTTGACGCCGATGGGGACCCTCGCTCTCGTGATCGGCCTCTATATCGTGCTCGGTTTCTTTATCGAGACGCTTTCACTGATGGTTGCGACAATCCCGATCATCGTGCCGATCGTGGCTGGACTCGGCTTCGACAAGGTCTGGTTCGGAGTGCTATTGATCGTATTGGTCGAGATGGCACTCATCACGCCGCCGGTCGGATTGAATCTCTACGTGGTACAAGGCGCACGGAATTCGGGACACCTCGGCGAGGTTATGGTTGGAGCAATCCCCTATGTACTGGTAATGCTTCTGATGATGGGATTGCTGGTCCTGATACCCGACCTCGCACTCTTTCTGCCCTCGATTCTCTGAAAACTTATCGCGCGAGCAGGAGCGCATCATGCACTTCACCTGTGGCGGCGAGCCGCTGGACATGACGATCACCCGGTGCGTCGTCGCCGGCTGGACTGCTCGTGATCGCTCCGCCATTGATCACCATATTCAGGAACTTGCTGAGCTCGGCGTCAAACCGCCTTCGAGCGTGCCGCTCTACTACCGTGTCTCCGCATCGCTGCTAACGCAGAGTGCCGCCATTCAGGTCGTGGGGGAATCGACGTCCGGAGAAGTCGAACCGTTCATCCTGCAAGCCGGTGCGCAGCGCTACCTGGGGCTCGCGTCCGACCACACCGACAGGGAACTCGAAGCCCATTCTGTGGCGCTTTCGAAGCAGATCTGCCCCAAGCCCTGCGCCGGTGAACTGTGGGCGCTGCAGGAGGTCGACGATCATCTCGATGAGATCGCCCTGCGCTCCTGGATAAAGGAAAACGGCGAGTGGAAACCCTATCAAGATGGACGGCTTTCCGCGATTCGGCCGCTCGAAGATCTGATCGAGGGAGCGGGGCTGAACCGGTCAGTGGACGCTGGGGTGACAGCGATGCTCTGCGGGACGTTCGGGGTTATCTCGGGCGGCGTCCGCTCCGCACCGGAATTCCGCATGGAAATACACGATCCGGTTATGGACAGAACGATCCGTCACGGCTACGCGATCGAAAGCTTGCCCGCCATTTCGTGACGGCGCGCATCCCAAGTCTGGGCAACGCAATGATCGATATTGTGCAGAAGGCGAAAGCATCGATCGAGAAGGTCCAGGCGCTTGGGGACAAGTCTGCCGCAATCTTTACGGAATTCGACGCCGAGCGAATCCTATCTGAAGCGAATCGACTGCAGGAACGGGGGCGGAATGGCGGTGGCGACATGCCGCTTTTCGGGCTTCTTGTATCGGTTAAGGATCTCTTCGACGAAAAGGGCCAGCGCACGAGCGCGGGCTCACGACTCCTGAAAGAGCGCGCTGCGGCGACACGCGACGCGGTCGTTATCGAGAGGTTGAAGTCGGCGGGCGCGTTGATGTTCGGTCGGACGACCATGAGCGAGTTCGCCTATTCCGGTGTCGGCCTCAACCCCCATTTCGGAACGCCTGGCAATGTGTTCGACGAAACGCGCATTCCTGGCGGGTCGACATCGGGCGGGGCGCTGTCGGTCGCCTACGGAATTTGCGAGGCGGCGCTCGGGACGGACACTGGCGGTTCAGTTCGCATTCCCGCCGCTGTCAACGGACTGTACGGCTACAAACCGACACAAAGCAGCGTGCCGCGCGACGGTGTTCACCCACTTTCCGCGACCTACGACAGTATCGGACCGCTCGCAAAAGACCTCGACACGGCAATAAGAATCTTCGAAGTGCTCAGCAACGGGATAACGCCGATAACTCCACCTGATCGTCCCCTGCGCCTTGCCGTTCCGATAAATGCTTTCACGAACGGCATAGATCGGTCCACGTCAGATGCGTTTATCCGCGCGACGAATTGCCTCGGAAAAGCCGGTCATCAACTGATAGAAGTCGATTTCGGATTTCTCGATGCGGCGGCGCACGTGAATCGCATTATTGTATCGGTCGAAGCACATGCCATTTATCGCGACGATCTGGAGCGGCTCGAAAAGATCGGCGATCCGCGCGTATTGCAGCGGATCCGATTTGCCGAAAGCTTGACATCGGCCGAGATTGAAAGAGCCTACGCCGAAAGATCGGAGGCGCTAGAGCACTTCTCTTTGGTGGTTTCCAATTTCGATTCGCTGATCGCGCCGACACTAGCGATTGCCCCGCCCACGATTGCCGAGACCGAAACTGAGTTCGACCGAGTCAATGCAATGATGTTGCGCAATTGTTCGCTCATCAATCTTGCCGATGGCTGTGCCGTTTCCATGCCGATGGCGGGCGGAGGCGGCGCCCCGGGTGCGCTCATGATCGCTGGTCCGTCACGGGCAGATGCAGAAGTTCTTGGTGTGAGCAGATTAGTTCGAACGCTCTTGCCGCTCGAGTAGGTCCAGACTTACGACAGCGTTCGATTCGGGATACAGGGCCTAGCCCGAACGTTGCAGCAGGACGCTCTGACTTGGACCATTACGTTAAATAAAACAGTGAGTTGTGATCATGTTAGCCAGTGACACTGTGGCATCGTATACGCTAACCGGTTTTTCGCGGGTTCTGGCCGCCCATCTCGCGCGATCGCACGGCAAGTGGATGTCTCGCATCGACTATTGAACGATCGCACAAGCTGACCTGGCCAGTTCTTCGCGAACATTCCTGGATCCCGATGCAACGTCCGAGTCAAACGAGTTCCCGCGCCACGTGTTCCACCGCCTCCCTGGTGATGCGGGCAATCTCCTCCGCCTCACTACGGGTCAATGTCAGCGGCGGCGCGAATCCCAAGATGTCGCCGTGGGGCATCGCGCGCGCGATCATGCCGCGCTCCAGCGCCGCGGCCGCCACGGCAATGCCGACTTTGCCCAGAGGCTCGAAAAAGCGCTTGCTGGCGTTGTCTTCCACGAACTCCACCGCGGCCAGCATGCCGGCGCCGCGTACCTCGCCGACGATCGGATGATCACCAACCGCCTCGCGCAGGCACGCGAGGAGATGGGGGCCGACATCCTGCACGTTCGCGAGCAGGTTCTCGCGCTCGATGATGTCCAGGTTTGCGATCCCGGCGGCGACACAAGTTGGGTGAGCCGAGTAGGTCCAACCGTGCCCGAGCACGCCAAGATCGTGCGCGCCCTGCTCCAGGATCTTCCAGACCTTCTCACTGACGATTACGCCGGACAGTGGCAGATAGGCGCTGGTCAGACCCTTGGCCACAGTGATCAGATCCGGTTTCATACCGTAGTAGTCGGAGCCGAACCAAGTTCCCAGGCGACCGAACGCGGTAACGACCTCGTCCGCGATCAGCAGCACGTCGTATTTTTGGAGCACGCTCTGAATCGCCTGCCAATAGCCCTCTGGCGGTGGAATCAGTCCGCCCGTGCCCATGGCCGGTTCGCCGATGAACGCGGCTACTGTTTCCGGGCCTTCCTGCAGGATCATCGATTCGAGCTCGGCGGCACAGCGGGCGGAGAATTCCACTTCGCTCTCACCCGCTCTGGCGTGTTTCCAATAGTGGGGGCAGATCGTGTGGCGTACCCGCGCCAAGGGCAAGTCGAAGGCCTTGTGGAACAGGGGTAAACCGGTGAGGCTGCCGGTCATGAGGCCGGAACCATGGTAGCCGCGTTCGCGGCTGATAATGGTCTTCTTCTCCGGGCGCCCTAGGACGTTGTTGAGATACCAGACCAGCTTGATCTGGGTCTCGTTTGCGTCGGATCCCGAGAGCCCGTAGTAGATTTTCGACATGCCCTCCGGGGCGCGCTCGATGATTCGCTTCGAGAGCTCGATGGCCGGCTCGTGGCCGTGTCCGGCGTAGCTATGATAGAAGGCCAGCGATTTCGCTTGCCGGTGAATGGCATCGGCGATCTCCTTGCGTCCGTAGCCCACATTGACGCAATACAGCCCGGCAAAGGCGTCCAGCGACTCGCGACCCTTATTGTCCCGAATGCGCACGCCCTCGCCGCCCTCGACAATCCGGCAGGGGCTCAGGCCATGGGCGTGATTTTCCAGATGGGTGGACGGGTGAAAGACGTAGGCGCGGTCGGCGGCTTCGGCATCTTCGGCCTTTTCGAACCGTGGCGGCATGGCGGTGGCTCCTTGGTCACTATTTTTTTGGCAACACGGAAATGCGCGGCCCCGGTACGCGGCTGCGCAGTGTCGGGGCGTCCGATCGGCATCATGTCGTCTGCGGCGCCGACGGCGTACACGATGCCGTGGTCGGGCGGTTCGTGGCGCCCGGACGCCTCGCCTCAGCCGACCAGACGGACTGGAATCCTGCCCGTTTCCAGAGAATTTCGCCACGAAACGAAGCGCAGTTGGGTTGCCGCTTTTCCCGGTGCCCGGTGACCAGGGTGGCGCCCGGGTCAACCGAAAAGAGCATTCTGAGTCAGGCCTCGGGCACGCCGACGACGGCGATGGTGTCTCCCATCTGAATGAGCCCCGGGAAGTGGCGCCCGGCAAGTATGCCATCGATTTGCGCGCGATATTCCCGCGGCGCAACGCCAGTCCGTTCCACGGCGTAGACGCGGGCGACCACATCGCCCTCGCGGACTTTCTGCTCCAGATCGATGCACATTTCAAGCAAGCCGCTGGATTCACTGGAGATGTAGCAGCGGCCGTCGGGCATGTCGAGCTTGACGCTCGTGTGACGGATTTCCGGCGTGCCTGCCAGGATGCCCGCATGTTTGAGGACATTGCGCACGCCGCGCGTGGTAATGGCAACAGACTTGGCCGTGGCGCTGCCGCCGCCGCCCACTTCCGTGGACAGGAAAATCTTGCCCATCTCCTCGGCTGCACTGTCGTACATCCCGATGCTGTCCAGCTCCAGGAGCGTCATGCTGTAGGGCGCGTTGAAGGTTTCCATGGCGGCAACGCAGCCCGCCTGCTGCTCCTTGTCCGGGAGCTCGTGCACCGCAGCGAAGGGCGCGAAATCCAAGGTCTTGCCACCGGAGTGTATATCCAGGACGACGTCTGCCATGGGCAGCAGGGTGCGCTGGAAGTAGTCCGCAATTTTCTCGGTCACGCTGCCATCCGGCTTGCCCGGAAACAACCGATTGAGGTTGCCCCCGTCGATGGGCGACGTGCGCCGCCCGGCGCGGAAGGCAGGGTAGTTCATCATAGGTACGATGATGACCCGGCCGGTGATGTCTTGCGCTCGGAGCGAGCGCGCCAGGTCCGTGAGGGCGATCGGGCCCTCGTACTCGTCACCGTGGTTGCCGCCGGTCAGGAGCGCCGTGGGACCGTCGCCGTTCCGAACGATGCTGATGGGAATCATGATGGATCCCCAGGCCGATGCGTCGTGGGAGTAGGGAAGATTGAGAAAGCCGTGTTGTACACCATCCGCCAGATAATCGACGGTCTCTCGAATCGGGTTCTTGCGCATGCTGGATCGCCAATGTAGGAACGTCGTGTCGAAACCGAAGGCCAATGCGAAGCGGGCGGGTCAATCCTTCACGACCAGCCGGCGCGGATAGTTGCATAAGGTCTCGGCCTCGTGGTCGGTGATGAGGATGCTCTCGGTGATTTCCAGGCCCCAATCCTCCATCCACAGGCCGGTCATGAAGTGGAAAGTCATGCCGGCTTGCAGCACGCTGTGGTCGCCGCTGCGCAAGCTCATGGTTCGCTCACCCCAGTCCGGGGGATAGCTGAGACCAATGGAATAACCGGTGCGGCTGTCTTTTTCGATGCCGTATTTCTTCAACACGCGAAAGAAGCCCTGGGCCACGTCCTCGCATGTGTTGCCGGCCTTGGCCGCCTCGAGGCCCGCGTCCATTCCCTCCAGCACCGCCTTTTCGGCTTCGACGACTTTCCGGGGCGGCTTACCGAGCCAGATGGTGCGCGAGAGCGGACAGTGGTAGCGGCGATAGCAGCCCGCAATCTCGAAGAACGTGCCGAGACCCGCTTCCATGGGCTTGTCGTCCCAGGTGAGATGCGGTGCGCTGGCGTCCTTGCCAGAGGGCAGCATGGGTACGATGGCGGGGTAGTCGCCGCCATGGCTGTCCGCCCCCTGGATGGACGCGCGGTAGATCTCTGCCACCAGCTGATTCTTGCGAATACCCGGCTCGACGCACTCCACGATACGGTCATGCATCGTCTCGACGATGCGCGCGGCCCGGCGCATGTAAACGATTTCTTGGGGCGACTTCACTGCGCGTTGCCAGTTGACCAGGCCGGTTGCATCCTGAAGGCGTGCCTTTGGCAGCGCGGCCACGAGACACTGGTGGGCGCGAGCGCTGTAGTAGTAGTTGTCCATCTCGACGCCGATGGTCAGGGCCTCCCAGCCGCGGGCCGGAAGCACCTCCTCCGCGAGCCAGGTCATGGCGTGCAGGGGTGGGTTGAACACCAGATGGTCCGGATAGCCCAGGATGTTCTCATGGCCCATGAAGACGGTGCGTTTTGCGCCGTTTGCGTCCATGCCGCGGCCAAACCACAGGGGCTCGCCTTCCATCGCGAGCACCACGCCCTGTGGCGTGTAGAAGGACCAGCCATCGTAGCCGGTGAGCCACGCCATGTTGGACGGGTCGCAAACCACCAGCAGGTCCAGATCGGCCTTTGACATGGCAGATCGGGTCTTGGTGAGACGCTGTTCGTATTCCGATCTCTCGAATGGCAGATTGACATCATTCACGAAACTGCTTCCTCACTGTGGGTGGAACCCTTTTGCTGTTTCCAGGTGATGTTTGCGGTCGGAGTCCGTAAGTATCCCCTAAGCTACAGCTCCAGAAGGCGGCCGTAGCCCGATACCTTCTCGTTGCAGCCCGCTGCCCGCAGCGCCTGCCAGAATGTCGCCTGGTTGCTGCTGACTACAGGTTTGCCCAGGCGCCGCTCGATGCGATCGATCACCAGGGCCGCGGGCAGAGCCGTGCAGGAAATGAAGAGCCCCTCCGCGCTTGCCGCCGTCGACGCCAGAGCCGCTTCCTCAATGCAGTCCAGCTGCACACGGGCCATGTCCGTGTCGTCCTCGATGTCGAGGCAGGAAGCGTTCACGACGTCTATGCCGCGCCCGGCCAGGTAGTCCCTGACGGCCGCGCTGACGTCGGGTGTGTAGGGCGTCAACACGCTGATGCGCTCGATCCCGAGCGCGTCGAATGCCGCGACGGCGGCCGACGCGGGTGTTACGCAGCACACGCCCGGTTTGGCCTTGCGCAGCGACTCGGCGACGACGGCGTCGCCGATGACAACCGAGGCCGATGTGCAGCTGTAGACGATGGCGTCCAGAGGCTCGCCCGGAAGAATGAGCGCGGCCGCGTCCGTTAAATACGGCTGCATCTTTCGCAGGTTTTCCGCGGTGGTCGGATTTACGTTGGCGATTCGATTGACGTAGACGGCGAGGTCGTCGCTGGGGCGCATGCGCGCATAGTCCCGCTCCGTCGTGTGATCCGTCGCCAGGGTTATCAGCCCGAGGCGCCACCGCGCGGCTCGGGCGACGAATCGGGGCACTACCGGGCAAATCGGCACCGAAGCGTCGTTCGTGTGCGGTGTTTGCATGCTCTTCTCCCGTCCAATTCGCGTGTCCACCCAGGGCGGCACTGCCGATGACTCTTGAAGCGCGACGTCAGCTCGAGGCGATGCAAACGCATTTCAGGCTCGGTACACGCTCCCGCACTGTGACGCGAGCCCTCGCCGTCAGCGTGTCACGCCAGCGCGCTTCCGGCGATCGCGTGGTTGTGACGGTCCCCAGCACGCACCTTCCCTTGAACCGTAGCTACGGCTACGCTTTTTTGTCCAGGCTGGCGCTCCATAGGCTCACAACGTCACGCTCGTCCCGAAGCCCCGCGGGCGATGCGCTCAAGTAGCCGTCGCCAGTAAGCTCGCCCGAGCCCGGCGCCCTCGAAGCGCGGCGTTACCGAGCAAAAGATAGCAGTCGATGGGCGAAATGCGCGGATGAGGCACTGCAAACGAGTCACCACTCGTTTTGGATCGGGGTGGCACCCGGACGCAGACGAGAGCAGATTGCCGAGGAACGTTCCATATGACTTTTCACAGCGATAACGAAACAGGGGTGGCGCCGGAAATCTTCGCTGCCATGGCGGCGGTGAACGACGGCGTCGCGATGCCCTACGGTGCCGACGCGTGGAGCGGCCAGCTGAACGCCTCGCTCTCCAAGCTCTTCGAGACCGAGGTGGAAGCCTATCTCACCGTCACCGGGACTGCTTCCAACTCCTTGGCGTTGTCCACCATGGTGCCGCCCTACGGTGCAATCTACTGCCACCGCGACGCGCACATCCTGGTGGACGAGTGCGGAGGGCCGGAATTCTATTGCGGGGGTGCCCGGCTGATCCCGCTCGCCGGGCAAGGCGGCAAGCTGGAGCATGAGCAGGTGCGGGACACGCTCGCGAGCCAGCGACGCGACGTGCACCACGTCAAGCCAACGGCGCTAAGCCTCACCCAGGCCACCGAGTGGGGCACCCTATACACGCCGAGTGAGGTGCGGGCGCTTGCGGAGCTGGCCCATGACCACGATCTCTACGTTCACATGGACGGGACACGCTTCGCCAATGCCGTCGTGTCGCTGGGTTG
>JBFGYN010000079.1:0-11909 GCA_041587415.1 Candidatus Competibacterales bacterium
CCCCCAGATAGTCGCCCCTGCGTTCCTTGCGAATCACGCTCTCGTAAATGCGCCCCGTCGTAAAATTGTTTCGCTGCCCGGTGCGGGTGCGTACGAATCGCTCGTAGTGGCCGAGATCCAGGTCCGTCTCCGCGCCGTCCTCGGTGACGTACACTTCACCGTGCTGAAAGGGACTCATGGTCCCGGGATCCACGTTGATGTAGGGATCGAGCTTCATCATGGTGACCTTGAGGCCACGAGCTTCCATGATTGCACCGAGCGACGCGGCAGCGATTCCCTTCCCCAAGGAAGAAACCACGCCGCCGGTGATAAAGATGAACCGGGTCATAGGCAGGCATTCGGGCACACGATCATGTGCGGCTGAGACTATCAGATGCCTGGGACCTTTGCCATGTGAAGCGGACCCCTTCATCGCTCCCTGCCTGACAATACTCGTCCGCGATCCATCGGTCCCCCACCGCGACGATTTCCCCGTTTGCGAACAGAATCGGCATGCGGTGACGCTCCCAGGGAGGCACCTGGGCTTCCTGTAACAAATGCTTCAACTTTCGGTGGTGAGGCTGGCCGGCCGGCTTGATGGATTCACCCCCGCGCCGGTAACCGACCGCCAGGTGGCGGCCCTCCAGCGCCGCGGCCCTGATGGGTCCGCTCGCAGTCAAACGCACGACCGAGCCGTCCGGCAGATCCAGTTCCCCCCCGAGCGCGATGAGCGCGCGAAAGTTCGGGTCCGGCCGGGCGAGTGGTCGCATCGCGTGCAAACGATCGCGGAAGCGGCGCACTTCGACGTCGGACCAGTTCACGCAAGGCGTCCGATCTGACGCGCTCGTCACCACGTCCCGCTCGATCTGTCCGAGGATCGCGCTGCTGGGAAGTGGAAATCCGGCGCGCCCGAGCCAAGAACGGAGTGCATTGCGGCGCCTGGCCGGGCTCAGCCTCAACAGGCCCGGTCGAGACAAGCTGCCGTCCGCTGCCACCAGCGGGTCCAGGTCGATGTCCGCCAGGGTTTGCAGCAGGTGGGAGGCGTCGGCGCAATGCTGCGCCGCCCGAGCGATGGGGGCAGTCGGGTCCGGCCAGTGCCGCTTCAGGATTGGTATGATTTCGTGCCGAATGAAGTTGCGAGCGAGATTCAAATGCTGATTCGCCGGATCGTCGATCCATGCGAGGCCATGACGATTACCGTAGGCCCTTATCTCGTCACGGGAAACGCCCAAGAGTGGCCGCCAGAGCCAGCCATTGCGAAATTGCACCAGGACTGGCATGGCCGCCAAGCCCGCTGGGCCGCTGCCTCGGAGGAGCTGAATCAGGAGTGTCTCGGCCTGATCGTCCCGTTGATGGGCGGCCGCCACGACGTCGCCAGGTTGGAGAATTTCCGCGATTGCAGCGTAACGGGCTCGCCGTGCCGCGCTCTCGGGGCTTTCACGAACGCCGGCACGAGCCTCCACGGTCAGAATCCGGATTGGGACCTGGATCGAGTCGCAAACTCCACGGCAATGGTTGGCCCAGGCGTTGGAATCCGGTGACAAACCGTGGTCGACGTGTACGGCCGAAAGCGGTGCGGAAAAAGATTCCCGGCGACTCGCCAGCCAGTGCAGAAGCGTGTGCGAATCGCATCCACCGCTGTAGGCGACCCAGAGGCGGCGGGCACCGACTGGCAGGTCGGCGAGGAGCGAGTTGCGCCGTTCGAGCGGATCATTCATTCAGCCTTGAATACGCCATAGTTGGTAATGCGTCGGTAGCGCTGCTCCAACAACTCGTCCACCGTGAGTCTTTTTAGCTCGCCCAGTGCCTTCGACAGACTCGCTCGCATGCGATTCGCCATGGTTTCCACATCTCGGTGTGCACCACCCAGGGGCTCCGGAATGATTTCGTCTATGAGGCCCAGGTGCCGAATTCGATCCGAGGTTATGCCCATCGCCGTCGCCGCATCGGCGGCCTTCTCCGCACTCTTCCATAGAATCGATGCGCAGCCTTCCGGCGAGATGACGGAATAGGTGCTGTACTGAAGCATGTTCACCCGATCACCGACCCCGATGGCGAGCGCGCCTCCGGAGCCCCCCTCCCCGATCACCGTGCACACGATCGGCACCCGGAGTCGAGACATCTCGAGCAGGTTGCGGGCAATCGCCTCACTCTGGCCGCGCTCCTCAGCACCAATTCCAGGGTACGCGCCCGGCGTATCGATGAACGTGACAATTGGAAGTCCGAACCGTTCTGCGAGTTTCATGAGTCGCAGCGCTTTTCGATAACCCTCCGGGCGAGGCATCCCAAAATTGCGGCGCACCTTCTCTTTCGTGTCCCGGCCTTTTTGGTGACCAATGACCATGACGGAAAACCCAGCCAGCCGCGCGAGCCCGCCCACGATCGCGGCATCGTCCAAAAACGCCCGGTCGCCGTGAAGCTCGTGGAACTCGGTGGTCAGGTGTTGAAGGTAATCCAAAGTATAAGGTCGCTGTGGATGACGGGCGATTTGTGCAATCTGCCACGCGCTCAGGGAAGAGAATATGGACTCGGTCAGAGAGCGGCTCTTCGCTTCGAGCTTCTCGATTTCGTCACCGATGTTGATCTCTTCGGCATCGCACAGGCGTCGCAGTTCCTCGATTTTCGCCTCGAGATCCGCAATCGGTTGTTCAAAGTCCAGGAAATTGAGATTCATATTCTTATATCGGGTTAGCCAGCGAGGCCGCCAGTTGAGCCTTGATCGATGCGGCCCGTAAACGGGTAGGGTTCGGGATCAAGATCTTGTCATGTGAATTCCAGCGACGAATCCGTGTGCCGCGTGGGAACGCTAGCTTCCATCGCAGAGTCGCCAAATTACCGGCTGCGTCAACCGGCCACAAGTCTGCCGCTGCGCGCGCGACGGGCGCGAACGGCATCGAAAGTATCGAGCGGCTCGGGGCGTCCAATCCCGTACCCCTGGGCGAATCCGACATTCATTTCCCTGAGCCGATCGAGAAGACTGCGGTGCTCCACGAATTCCGCCACGGTCTCTTTGCCCATCACGCGGCCAATCTCATTGATCGACTTCACCATGGCACGATCTATTGGATCGTCGGCCATTCCTTTTACGAACATACCATCGATTTTGACGACATCCACGGGCAGGGTCTTCAGGTAACCGAATGAAGACAGGCCTGCGCCGAAATCGTCCAACGCGAAACGGCACCCTAGCGCTTTCAGAGCATGGATGAAATTCGTTGCGCCAACGACGTCTGTGATGGCCGCGGTCTCGGTTATCTCGAAGCAGATGCGCTCACCCGGAACGCCGGATTGCTCGAACTCGGTCTCCGCAAAGTCCCGAAACTCCTCGTCCGCCAGAGATTGGCCCGACAGATTGATGTTGAAGTTGGTCCCACTGCGTAACAACTCGGGTCGCCTCCGGAGCCAGTTCAAGGTGGTCCGCACAACCCAGCGATCGAGCCGAGTCGCAAGGTTGAAACGCTCCGCGGCCGGAATGAACGCGCCGGGTAGGACGATTGATCCGTTTGCGTCCTGCATTCGCAGCAGCAGCTCGAATCTGTCGTCCCCTCCGCACCCCGGTTGCAGCGGAACGATGGGTTGAAAGCAGAGATGAAAACGCCCCTCCGCGAGAGCCTGACTTATCCGGGTGACCCATTCCATTTCCTTGTGCCGGCGTGCCAGTCCCGCGTCGTCGTCCCGGTAGACGTGAACCCGATTTCGGCCCTTGTCCTTTGCTCCATAGCAGGCCGCATCGGCTGCGCGCATTATTTCGGTGATGTCGCCGTCGTGCTCCAGGATAGATACAACCCCAATGCTGACGCCCAGAAGGAACGTTCGGTTTTCCCAGACGAAGCCCATTTCCCGAATCGCAGCGCGGACCGAGCCCGCAACGCGCATTGCCTGCTCCAGAGCGCATCGCTCCAGGAGCACGCCGAACTCGTCTCCGCCGAGCCGCGCCAGTGTGTCGCCGCGACGGACCACCCCCGAGAGTGTCCGTGCAACCTGCCGCAGCAATGTGTCCCCAGCCGCGTGACCGCAGGTGTCATTGATCACCTTGAACTGATCCAGGTCGAGGTAAAGTAACGCGTGCTCGCCTCGAGCGCGCTCGTCCTCGGTCAACAGGACACCCAATCGGCGCTCGAATTCTCGCCGATTGATCAAACTCGTCAAGGGGTCGATCCTCGACAGACGAGTCAGCTGTTGCGACAGTTCCCGCGCTTCCGTCACGTCCTCGCAAACCAGCAGCACCAGTGGTCCGAGATCCCGATCGATCACTGAACGCGCCGACTGTTTGACCCACAAGGGCGACCCATCACTGCGCAGCATGCAGGTTTCCCACCGGGAGAATCGCCCCGGAAATTGGAGACACTTGGACATGTGTTGGCGCACCGGACCGCGCTGACTCGCCAGGTGCCGACTCACCAAATCCGCCCCTTGGAGTTCGGAAGGATCGTAACCCAGCTGCTCGGCGCCGAAACGGTTGACCGAGGACACCCGGCCGGACGCATCCACGGCAAAAAACATCGCCGGATAGGCATCGTACAGCGTCTGGAACATGTGCTGCCGCACATTATCCGGGTCGCTTTCGTGCAACGGCGGATTTGGTATCGACGCGCGGTCGCCAATCTGCTGGCGGGTGATCCCTCGACCCGGGAAATGCGGCGCCTTCACTCTCGAGATACCAACGGCGCTAAGGGCTGGTATTGTTAGAAATAGTGCCATGAGCGGTATTGCCGGAGCCGGCCCGTGCAGTGCGAATGGTCCGGCCCCTTCGATCGTCCCCCAGAACGCCAGTGAAGTCCCGTAGAAGCCCATCGATGCGCTGTCGCGGAGACCCAGGCGCAACCCAGCGATTACCGGAACAAGCAGCATTGCGGCGGCAAAAGGCGGGGCCAGTCGGATCTGCGGGAATTGATCGAACACGGCCAATGTGAGCGCAACGAACACGAGGTGCAGCAGCCATCGTTCGGTTGTTCGGACTTGCTTGTCAGAAGATTCTCGGGGTAAAGCCCACGCGATCAGCAGAGGCGCGAGCAGGCAAATGCCAGAAATTCTCGAAAGCGCCCATGATGCGAGGGGCGCTGTCAACCATTCGTGCTGCCCATGAAGCGCCAGAGCGAAAAGCGACGCACCGAGCAAGCCAGCGCACAAGCTTGCGATCAGCCATCGCAGTCCGTCCAGGGAGCGTACCGGAACGCCATGGGGACCGACCAGACGGGCGAGCAAGGCCGCGCACAGCCAGACTTCGACACACTGCCCGACGCCGATCCCCAAACCCTGTAGCAGGAGCGACTCGTGCCACGGGTCGAGAGCCGATGCGTTGATAGCAAAATAGGCGAGCGCTGCCGCCACGCCTACCGTCGGCGCGGTCATCGCCCGGAGCAAAAGCGCGCCAGCGACGCCGATTCCGGAGGTCAGCCAGAACAGCTCTGCGCTCCCACCGAGCGCGGCCGAAATGTCCATCAGCGCCGTTGCAAAGCAGGCGCAACCCACGAGTGCGATCGAGAATACGCGAATCATCGATATGATCGGGCCAGCTCCGGGCTCAGAAAACCCTCGAGGCAACAACGATCTGGCTAACGAAGTCGAAGTCCCTGCCGTTGTGCTAGTGCGCGAATGCATAGCACGGCTATCTATTTCCGCTCATTTTGCGCGCTCGAGGCGAAATTTGAAACATCGCTGGCATCAGGGCTTCCCAAAAAAACCGCGCTTTCGCGCGATTAGCCGAAATGCAAGCGGACTTTCCCGGGTCCCAGCAACCCTCCGAGTCGGTCCATGAGTTCTCCGGCGGGACGAACGTGCCAAGCGGCATCAAGGGACAGGCGAGCCCGCGCGCCAGTACCGTGATAGTCGATCAAGACCGGGCAGAATCCACTCGCGTAGTCACTCAGGACACCCTCGAGTTCACCTACCAGGCCGTTGCCGAACCTCGTGCCATCGATCGTGATCACCACCTTGCGGGCAAAGGCTTCGCGTGCTTGATCCAAGTCCATCAAACGGGCCACGTTCAGTCGTACCGAGTCGCTGAATTCGTCGAAAACCAGCGCCCCCTCGACCACCACAATTGTATCGACGATTACCCGTTCCCGATGGCGTTCGAACACCTCGCCGAATAGACGCACCTCGGCGCGTGCGCTTCGATCATCGAGTGTCACGAAAGCCATTCGACCGCCACGCTGGCTGAAGCGCACTCGGCTTTCGACAACCAGTCCCGCAACGACTACCGGCTTCTCGCGCCGCCTGCGGCCCCCGCCCCCGCCGCGCAGTTCCCGATTTCCCAATTCGACGACTTCCGCCAACCGCCCACTGGTGAACTGAGCGAATTCCTCGAGATGCCGCTCGACGGGGTGCCCCGTGAGGTAGCCTCCGAGCGTTTGTTTTTCCTGGGCGAGTCGTTGCTGTTCGTCCCATTCGGGCACCGAGACCGAGGCCAGGCGCTCCCGTCCGCCTTCCGAATCGTTCGCAGCCGATAGGCCGAACAAGTCCGTTTGACCGGTTTCACGGTTTTTGCTGTGTTGTTCGGCCGTTTTCAACGCCTCCGGCAACGACGCCATCAACGTCGCTCGCCCCACGTTAAGACAATCCAATGCACCGGCGCAGATCAGTGATTCGAGCACACGACGATTGGCCCGCTGCAGATCGATTCGACGACAGAATTCGAATAAATCGGAGAACGGAGCCTTCCCGCGGCGCTCCTCGAGAATCGCATCAACGGCCGATTTGCCCACGCCTTTTACGGCGCCGAGCCCGTAAACGATTTGTCCGCGGGAACCAACGGTGAAGCGAAGTTCGGAATCGTTCACCGACGGAGGTTGCACCTTTAGACCGAGATCGCGACATTCGTCGATGAACACAAAAACCTTGTCCGTGTTGTCCATGTCCGAGGAAAGCACGGCCGCCATAAAGGCGGCGGGATGATGGGCCTTCAACCAGGCCGTCTGGTAAGAGACGAGTGCATAGGCAGCTGAGTGGGATTTGTTGAATCCGTAGCCAGCAAATTTCTCCATCAAATCGAAAATATGGGTGGCGATCGCCTCCTCGACCCCCCGACTGGTGCACCCATCGGTGAAAATCGCCCGCTGCTTGGCCATCTCTTCGGCCTTTTTCTTGCCCATGGCGCGCCGTAACAAGTCGGCCTCGCCCAGCGAGTAACCAGCCAATACCTGGGCGATTTGCATCACCTGCTCCTGGTAAAGGATCACGCCATAGGTAGAGCGCAGAATCGGCTCCAAATCCGGATGTGGGTAAGCGACTGCGGCACGGCCGTGTTTTCGGTCGACGAAATCGTCGACCATCCCGGACTGGAGCGGCCCGGGACGATACAGCGCCACCAGTGCAATGATCTCCTCGAAGCAGTCCGGCTGTAGCCGCCGAATGAGATCCTTCATGCCGCTCGATTCGAGCTGGAACACCGCCGTGGTTTGCTGGCGCTTGAGCAACGAATACGCGGCAGGCTCATCCAGCGGAATGTCTGCGATGGCGATTGGTGCTCTGCCCGCGGACGCGGAAACTCGATTTACGGTATCAACGGCCCAGTCGATGATTGTAAGTGTTCGCAGCCCGAGAAAATCGAATTTCACCAAACCAACGGCTTCCACGTCGTCCTTATCCAGCTGGCTGACCAGAGACTGGGAGCCCTCCTCGCAATAAATCGGCGTAAAATCCGTCAGGTCGGTTGGCGCGATGACGACGCCGCCTGCGTGCTTACCTACATTTCGTGCCAACCCTTCCAGCGCTCGACCCATATCGAGGATTGCGCGAACCTCCTCGTCCTGGTCGTAGAGATTCTTCAGTTCCTCAGAGTCGAGCAGGGCCTTGTCGAGGGTCACTCCCAACTCGAAGGGAATGAGTTTGGCAATGCGGTCCACAAACCCGTAGGGATGGCTCATGATCCGCCCGACATCCCGCACCACCGCCTTCGCGGCCATCGTGCCATGGGTCGCAATCTGACCGACGCGGTTCCGCCCATAGCGATTGGCAACGTATTCAATGACCCGGTCTCGACCTTCCATACAAAAGTCGACGTCGAAATCCGGCATCGAGATACGCTCCGGATTCAAGAATCGTTCGAAAAGCAGGTCATATTGGAGCGGATCCAAATCGGTAATGCCCAGGGAATACGCCACCAGCGATCCTGCTCCCGAGCCTCGCCCCGGGCCTACGGGAATACCGTTTTGCCGGGCCCAATCTATGAAATCCGCAACGATCAAAAAGTATCCGGGAAATCCCATCTGCAGTATCACCTGCAGTTCCGTATTCAGCCGCTCGTCGTAAGGCGCGCGCCGCTGATCCCAATCCGCGGCGGAACGGTCAAACAATTTGTCCAATCGCCGCTCGAGGCCCTGACGGGCACTGTCACGAAAATACGCCTCCAGGGTACCTCCCCGCGGTATTTCAAACTCGGGCAATCGGTATTCGCCCAGCGTCAATTGGAAGTTGCACCGCTTCGCGATTTCGACGCTGTTCGCGAGTGCCTCGGGCAGGTCTGCGAACAGCGCATCCATTTCATCGGGACTGCGAAGATACTGCTGCTGTGAATAATTCCGGGGGCGTTTCGGGTCCGCAAGAACGTATCCCTCCTGGATACAGACTCGCGCCTCATGGGACTCGTACTCCTCGCGCGCGAGAAACCGGGTATCGTTGGTCGCGACGACGGGCGTCTCGGTGCTGGCAGCCAGGTCCAAGGCAACATGCAGGTAGGAGTCCTCCCCATGCCGACCCGTTCGTGTGAGTTCCAGGTAGAATCGGCCCGGAAACGCCTCACGCCACCAGTTCAACTCCGCCCTCGCTTGATCGATTCGACCGGTACGGATGAACCCACCCACGGGCCCGTTGTGACCGCCGGAAAGAACGATGACGCCCTCGCTGTACTCGGCGATCCAGCGGTGTCGGACGCGCACGGAACCGCGACCCCAACCCGCCCGGTAGCCGCGTGAGGACAAGCGGCACAATGAACGGTATCCGGCCCGATTCTGCGCAAGCAGCACCACGCGGCCCCGGCTGATGTCGTCGCAGTCCTCGGCGATGTCCACTTCCATGCCGACGATGGGCTTGATTCCCTTGGCCAATGCCGCCCGATAGAACTTCACGACGCCGAACAGGTTCGCAAAATCGGTGACTGCGACCGCCGCCATGCCCAATTCCGCGGCGCGTTCAACGAGCGGCTTCAAACGGATTAAACCGTCGTTCAGCGAAAACTCGCTGTGCAGATGCAAATGAACGAACTGCGGGCTCATGGCGTAACCGAGACCCCGGTTACGGCAACCGGGCAGGAACTTCCAAGCAGATCCCAGTGCCCCCAGATCCATGTCGGGCGAAGGGGCACCGGGCCAGAAACAATCCTATCAGACTTCCGCGGGCTTCCAGCGGCAAGCAAAATCTGGCTTCCGAAATGGAACACTTAGCTCAGCACCTCGCGAACCGGTGCAAAAGAGCGCCTATGGACGGGCGAGGCACCGTATTGGCGCAATGCGGCTAGGTGGCACCCGGTGGGGTAGCCCTTGTGCCTGGCGAAACCGTATTGCGGGTATTGGTCGTCCAATTCCAACATGTGCGCGTCCCGCGTCACTTTGGCAATGATGGACGCGGCGGCGATCTGGAGCACGGTTTGATCTCCACGGACCACGGCCCGCATGGGTATGGCGAGATTCGGGCACCGATTTCCGTCCACCAGGGTGAGGTCCGGCTCGACGGAAAGTTGCGCAATCGCCCGGCCCATCGCCGAAAGAGTGGCCTGGAGAACGTTCACCCTATCGATTTCTTCCACGTTGGCCCAGCCAACGCCCCAAGCCACGGCACATTCCGCTATGCGCTCTGCCAGAGCCACCCGACGACCCGGGCGGAGGCGTTTGCAATCGTCTACACCTGCGATGGGTCGAGTGGGCGAGAGTATCACCGCTGCGGCTACGACGGGCCCGGCAAGCGGCCCGCGGCCGGCCTCGTCGACCCCGGCCACGGCGCCGACCCGCTTGTCGGAGTAGAATTCCGGGCCCGCTTTGAGTGCAGTTGTCCGAGATTTTATTTTTCGCATACGCATGGTTTTCAGGACTGGACCGGTTGCTTTGGCACATCTTGCCCTGAGAACATGTGCCTCGCCCAACCCTTTTCTGCGATCACCGGACCGAAGCAAATGAAGAAGCTGAGAGTTGCCGTCATAGGGGTCGGGCACCTGGGAAAGTTTCACGCGCAGAAATACGCGAGCCTCGATGATTGCGAGCTGATGGGCGTCGCAGACGTCGATTCGAATGTTGCCGAACGCGTTGCCGAATCCTTCGCAACGGTCGCGTACTCGGATTACCGGAAACTTCTTGGATCCGTCGATGCCGTTAGCATCGTCGTACCGGCCCGTCACCACTTCCCCATTGCCCGGGACGCCCTGGCATCCGGCGCCCACGTGCTGGTTGAAAAACCCATCACCACCCTCGTGCAAGACGCGAAAACGCTGGTTGACCTGGCGAAAAGCCATGGCCGGGTGCTTCAGGTCGGTCATCTGGAGCGGTTCAACCCCGCGGTGCTTGCGCTCGACGGGCAATTGCAGCATCCGTTGTTCGTCGAGTCGGATCGCATTGCACCCTACAATCCGCGGGGTACGGACGTAAGTGTCGTCTTGGATCTCATGATCCACGACATCGACCTCATCCTCGACCTTGTGGATGCGCCGGTTGACCAAATCGACGCCAGCGGCGCCCCGATTTTGACCCAGGACATCGACATTGCCAATGCTCGACTGAGGTTTCGAAACGGCTGCGTTGCGAACGTCACCGCGAGCCGTGTCGGAGCCAAGGTCGAGTCCAAGCTGCGCCTCTTTCAAGCAGACGCCTATTTCAGTGTCGATCTACGGGCCAAGAGGCTCGGAATCCGCCGCAAGGGCCCCGCCAAGGGGCCTGATGGCGTGCCTGAAATTCTGGTCGATGACCGAAGTTTCGAGCAAGGCGATGCCCTGATGACCGAAATTCGTCATTTTGTGGACTGCGCCCGGAACAATACCGCGCCATTGGTGAGCGGCGAAATCGGCATGCGCGCCCTGGAAACGGCAATGGAGATCTCGAGGCAACTCGGGACTGCGATGGAGAAGGCCTGATCCGATCGACGTCAGTGCATTGAACCGGGACAGCACTCAGAGCAAGACGAACGGCGAACCGTCGTAGCCGTCGAGCCCGCACCGGGAACCCAAGTTTCCATACCAATCCGGTCGGATTTGGTATGCGTCGGGTACGTGTAGAGCCGGGCCATTCACGCAACGGAGTCGGGAAGTCATACGCGAGGCCGTTTTCCGGTCGCGTTTGGGTACCAATCTCTGTGGTGTAATCAGAACGTCGCTGCGAGTCGCAAGATCTCATGCCAGACCATTCCGGGAAACTACCGAGTGAGTAGCAGAATACGGGCGCAGCACACGAGCCGTCACGTTCCCGCGACACCACCGGTGCCGAAGGAGCCGTGCAGGTCTCGGCTGAATAGGGAAATCGTGAAGGGTGCGGAGAATGCGTCCACTTGGGCGAAAGAATTCCCCGAGGAATATCTCAGCATTTTGGGTTTACTTCGTGCGGGAGGGGCGGTCGTCCGCAACTTGAATAGGGAGTTTGACAACCGGCTGCTTCCCTTGCTCGAGCAGAATGGATATAGAATCCTTTCCCATGGAATTGAGGAGCGCTCCGTCCATATCCCCGCTGCGAGCTTCGGGGGCGCCGCGATGCCGGAGAGCGATCACTACGTTCTCGATCAGGGCGTCGAGAAGCAGGAGACACTGTCGGAGCTTCGTGAGGCCATCATCAAGCTCAGCGCTCGTCTCTATGTGCCGGTAGCGCAAAAGGTTTGACCGTTGCTGCCCGCTTAGCCCGGATACTTCATCAGGGACCCCGGATGCTGGCGGAATTCGCAGCCGTCCTGGCGCCGCTCTGGGCAAGGCGAGGGGCGGTGATCCAGTGAATCATCGCGCCTCACCGAGCGGGCGC
>JBFGYN010000080.1:0-11879 GCA_041587415.1 Candidatus Competibacterales bacterium
GTAGATGTGGGCCTTGTGCTCGTCGTACAGGAACGAGTCGTCGAAGTCCTCCGCCGCCAGCACCTGGCCGACGAGAACGAGCGCCGTACGATTGATCTTTCTCGCCCGGACCTTTGGGACGATATCTGCCAGTGTTCCGACAATGCGTTCGGCGTCGGGCCAGGAGGTTCGGTAGCACACGGCCACCGGGCAGGCCGCGCCATAGTGCGGAATGAGTTCCTCGACGATTTTGTGGAGGCGGGTGACCCCCAGGTGGATCGCCATTGTTGCGCGATGTCGAGCCAGATCCGACAATGCCTCACCATCGGGCATCGACGTTTTCCCCGCGTATCGCGTCAGAATGACCGTCTGGGCGATGCCCGGCAGCGTGAGTTCCTTGGCTAGGGCCGCAGCGGATGCGCTGGTGGCGGTGACGCCGGGGATGACTTCGTAGCCGATCCCCAGTTCTTGGAGCTTTCGTATCTGCTCGCCAATGGCGCCGTAGATCGACGGATCGCCCGAATGCAGCCGGGCGACGTTCAGCTCGAGCGCGTGGGCGCGCCGAATGTGCTCGACAATCTGGTCCAGGTGTAGTTCGGCGGTGTTGATGACCTCCGCATGGGGACGAGCGAGCGCTACCAGCGCGTCGGGAACCAGGGACCCAGCGTACAGCACTACCGGACACTCGCTGATGAGCCTCTGGCCCTTGACGGTAATCAGCTCAGGGTCGCCGGGCCCCGCACCGATGAAGTAGACGGTCAAGAGGCGAGTCCCTCGCCGGCACCCTGCTCCAGGCGCCGCGCATACCCTCGCGGCGTGTACACCCAGCGGCCGACGCGTCGGGTTTCTCGGTTTCCGACAATGACCAGGGTCAGCATGTCTACTCGGTCGTTGGTCAATTGGCCGAGTTCAATGACTTCGACCTTCTGCTGCGGCCGCGATACGTTACGTCCGAGAATGACGGCAGTGGTATTTGGGCGGTATTCGAGCAGAACATCCCGAGCCCGTTCCAGCTGCCAGGTGCGCCGTCGTGACACCGGGTTGAAAAAGGCGACCACGAAGTCGCCGATTCCCGCGCCGCGCACGCGCGCCTCGATCGTCTCCCACGGCGTGAGGAGGTCCGACAGGGAGATGGTGCAGAAATCGTGGGCGATGGGGGCGCCGACCAGCGCCGCGGTGGCTTGCAATGCGGAGACGCCGGGAATGACCTCCACCTCCACATCGGCCCACTCGGGGCGCGGTTCCCGATCCATGAGTTCGAAGACAAGTGTCGCCATCGCGTAGATTCCCGGATCGCCGCTGGAAACGAGCGCCACGCTCCTGCCGCTGCCGGCACGCCCAAGTGCCACTCGGGCCCGTGCGATCTCGTCCCCGAGTGGCAGGCGGTGGCATTGCTTGCCCGCAATGCGCGTGCCGAGCAACTCGAGATACAGTCCGTAGCCGACCAACTCGCTGGCGGCATCGAGCGCCTGGTCCGCGGCTGGGGTGCGGTGCTCGTGTCCGCCCGGTCCAACACCAACGATGAACAATCGTTTCAAGTCCGCTCTCCGGGTGGGGGTCGCGCGTAGGCGCGAGCGACCGCGCAGGTGGCCCGCGCGTTCTTTCGTTTTGCGACGATCAGCTCGGCCGTGGAACCGGTGAGATGCTCGGCGTGGGCCAGAGCGGCTGCCTCAGCGACGCCATAGCATCCCGTCTCGCGAAAGACGATTTCGGACCGGGCGCTGAGGCGATCGACGTAGGCGTGAAGGCACTCTGGCGGGTAGAACCCGATGGACAATCCGAGCCGGCCCGCCATTGCCTTCAGGCCAGGTTCGCCGCGCTTGAGTTCGATGCTCGACAAGCCCGCCAGATCGCATATTGCGAGACCGGTCTGGGCCAGGGTTTCGTGCAAGAGCATCTCGAGCGTCTCAGCGGGGCATCCGCGATCACAGCCCATGCCGGCCACCGTTGTTGGACGCGTGTAGGTTTCGGCACTCGTGATCACGCATTGGGCACCCAGGTGCCCGGCAAGTAGCCGTGCCCATTCGTTACCACCGCCCTCGTGACCGCTGATGAGCGGAACGACGAAGCGGCCCTTGTCATCCAGGACGACAACAGCCGGATCCTTGCGCTTGTCGGCCAGCACCGGCGCCAGAACGCGTACGGCAATTCCGCTCGCCATGATGAGTGCAAGGCGGCGACCGTCCAGAAACTGATTCCGAACGATCGTGGCGAATGGTTGCGGCCGGTATATATGCACCGCGCCGGTGTAAAGATCCGCGATGCGATCGCCCAGAGCCCGCCCCGACTCGGTCAGACTGATCACGGTGACCGGGCTCACGGGGACACATTCCCGGTCACCAGAAAGAGCGCAAAGTACGGACCAGGCGCACCCCCGAGGGTGGAAGGGTCGCGGACAATTCGCTCGCCATTCTGGGTCGCTGCTTCCACATACACCGTTTCACCGATTCGTCCGGACGAATCGAGCGCGTCTAGGATTCGTTGCCGGTGGCGGCCGGGTTTCAGGATTGCGACCGTGTCGTACTCCCGAAGGGCGGCTTCGATGCGCTCCGTCGGCGCAGTGCCGGGAACCACCGCAATCGCGGCGTCGCCGGTTCCGAGCGGGCTCAAGGAGCTGGCCGCTGCTGCGTGGACGGAGCAGATGCCGGGCACAACACGGCAGGGCACGTCCCTGCCAATGGCCTCGCGCAGGTGGATGAAGCTTCCGTAGAACAGTGGATCCCCCTCGCACAACGCGGCGACGTCCAAACCTTGCGCCAGGGTTTGCCGAATTGCGCGGGCCGCTTCCCCATAGGCGCGTTTCGCATCTGCCCGATCCAAATCGAAATGCATGGGCATCGGCAGCTCGCGTTGTGAACCGAGCCAAGCAGCCACAATTTGGCGTGCCCGGGAGTAGCCCTTCCGATTAGCGGGAAACGCCACCAGGCTCGCCGTCTCGATCACACGGATTGCCTTGAGCGTGAGGAGCTCCGGATCGCCGGGCCCGACACCCACTCCAATGAAGGTACCGTTCACGCTTTGACCAACCGGACCAGCAAGACCGGCAGGCTGGGGCGCAGAACGTGCTGTGTCCCCAACCGGTCGCCTCGACCGACAGAAATTTCGAGCCATTCGGCGGATTTCCCCGCTGCGAACGCCACCAATCCGCTGCGGCTCTCGAGCGTGACGGCCGCCGAAACCAGGCGCCCGCTAGGCGGAAGGCGCGACCAGGCAGAATCGAGAATGGCGCCCAATTCGCCGTCGCTCCCACCCAAGAACACAGCGTCCGGGTCTGGTAGTGCGGCCAATGCTTGCGGCGCCCGACCTTCGTGGATTAGGAGATTGTCGTTGACGCCGAAGCGATCGCGGTTGGCACGCAACTGCGCAATGCGCCCTGGATGCTGCTCGAGCGCGTGCACGCTCGAGAAGGGACTCCACAGAGCCCATTCCACGGCGATGCCACCGCAACCGGCGCCGAGATCCCAGCCAATCTCCGTTGCGCTCGGCTGGAGCAGTGATAACGCGACGATTCGCACCTCGCGTTTGCTCAACATACCGCGACCGGCCGCACGGTCGGTGCCGAACGCTCCGTCGGGAATGCCGGGAAACTCCGGCATGACTCCACCCGAACCACAGGTTCTTAGAATGACCACGTTCAGCGGCGAAAAGCCCGGATCGCTCTTGGCAAGCCGATCCGCGCGGAACTCGCGAATCCGCTCCGAGGCCAGCCCGAGGTCCTCGGCCACCCATAAGGTCGAGTCGGGGAATCGGCAATCACACAGCTCGGCAGCAATCGCTCCCGGATGATTCGATGTGTCCGTGAGCAAGGCGTAGAGCCGCCGGGCACGGAGGCAACGGCGCAACGTGCCGAGCGGCCGGCCGTGAAGACTGACGGTCTTTGCCTCCTGCCATGAGATGCCGAGTCGTGCGAACGCCACCTGAATGCTGGAGACGTTGGGATGAAAAACCAGGTGTTCGCGGTTGACGTGCCGGGTCAGCCATGTCCCGATGCCGTACAGCAGCGGATCGCCCGACGCGAGCATTGCCACACGCTTGCCACGCAGCTCGTGAAGCGTATCGGCGAGCCGCTCGAAGGGTGACGGGTATTCGAGCGTGCGCGCCTCGACGTCGCCAGTCGTCACCGCAATTGCTTCGAGATGACGTTTGGATCCGATCAGGATTTCCGCGTTCGCGATGGCCCGGCGGGGTGCTGCGGCCAGATCGCCTCCTGCGCCCGCAGCAACTCCGATGACCTGGATGGGCGGTCCGGCCCACTCGAGCGGGCTCACAGTTCGATGCCTCGTGCAAGCCGCGCCAGGGCGTTCACCGTGGCCGCCGCCAGAGCACTGCCGCCACGTCGCCCAGCAAGTGTGATGCACGGGATGCCATGGCGTGGTGCGAATTCGATCAACGCTGATTTGGACTCCGCAGCGCCAACGAAGCCGACCGGCATGCCGATGATGATCGCAGGTCGGGGCGCACCCGATTCCAACATTTCCATCAATCTGAAAAGGGCCGTCGGTGCGTTGCCAACCACGGCGATCGCGCCGGCAAGATGCGGCGTCCAATGATGCAAGGCTGCCATGGACCGAGTCTCACCGCGGGCTCGAGCACGTGACCCCACGTCTTTTGCGTGAAGGAAACAGAGGATGTCGGAGTCGATGAAGCGCCGTGTGAGTCCGTGCCGGAGCATCTCGACATCGCAAAGCACCGGCGCCCGTTTCCACATTGCCCCGATGCCGCGCGCGACCGCATCATGGCTGATATGGAGCGCCTCGACGATGTTTGGCTCGCCGCAGCTGTGCACCAGGCGCATGGCGACCTGTCGGGCTTTGGGATCGAATCGGTCCAGATTCGTGAGGCGGCGAATTTCCGCAAACGACTCAGACTCGATGGCTTTCGGATCGTTCAGGTATTCGAAACCAATGGGCATCGTGGTGGGGTCAGGACCCGCCTTGGGGCCCAGTCTGCTGCTCGGAATCCGCGTGATGATGGTGAGTCGAATGGTCGTGTTGGTCGTGGTCGGTGCCGATCCCCCTGACGTGGTGGTGGTGACCCACCTGCGGCGCGCCGACGCGCTGCTCGAATCCGATGATCTGCTCCCGGTATTGGCAGAGCTGGCAGTTCATTCGCCCGTCGCCGGCTTCCGTTTCCCTCAACTTCTCTTCCAGCGCTTCCAACACCTGTGGATGGTCGTTCAGATAGGGTGCATTCACCACTCGGGTGTCCGGCCGGTTGATTTGAAAGTCGTTCGCCGCCCCGTAGATGCGGTCCACCAATCGCCCCGTAAATAGAAAGTATGGGAACACGATCACGTTTCCATACCCGAGCCCGTGAGCCCGCTCCAGAGCCTCAGGTACCAGTGGACGGGTGACGCCGCTGTAGCAGGTTTCCGCCCAACCGAAGCCCATGCCCTCCCAAATCATTCGGGTGATCTTTGCGATGTTCGAGTTCGCGTCCGAGTCGGATGCGCCCCGACCGACGACCACCAACAAGGTATCCTCACGGCAATAGTCCGGGCCGAAAGCTGACTCGGCCTCGGCAATTCGATCCCGTGCAGCACGCAGCATCTTCGCGTTGACGCCGAGCTCCACCCCGTAGGTCAGTTCGACCTCCGGGTAACGGGCCTGGAGCTCATTGATTTCGCTGGGGATGTCATTCTTGGCGTGGCCCGCTGCCATGAGCATGCCCGGCACTGCGGTGATTCGCGTCGCCCCCTGGGAGACCAGATCGAGAAATCCTTCCTCAATCGTTGGCCGTGCGAATTCCAGAAAACCCGTGGCACACAGCCGATCAGGGAAGCGCTCGCGAAGATGTGCCGCAAGCCCGTGGAACTGGCGTACGCCCTCGACATCTCGGGTGCCGTGCCCGATGACCAGGATGGCGGGTCTGGAACCGTTCAAGCGAAACTCCAAATGTGGTGGGAGCGCCCGGCATTGGGACAGGAGCCGGGCACGTTCGGTTAGCCAAAGCGCCGGTAAATCAGTGCCGTCAGCGCACCGAGGGATACCCAGAAAACGGCGTTGGCAATGGTGGTAGCCACGACGAACCGGTCAGCCAGGGATGCTGGTGCCGCGCCCCCATGAAATTGCGGCTCGGGTGCGCCAATGAGGTGCGGCACCACCAGCAGCAATGCGCCAGCCGACCGCATTCCCCAGTTTCGGGTCAGAAATATCAGGGCGAAACCGCAGCCGGTGCAGACGATCGTTACGAGCCACCAAGCCTGGCGTTCGGCCAGCGCCGCGGCTTCCGCTCCGGGCAATTCCGGCAGGAGCCCGAGGGAAGGCGCGACGAAGAACACTCCGAAGCCGGCGAGGCCCCAGAGTGCACCCTGAGGCAGTGTCACCTGCTCGCGCAGAGCGAATGCGGCGGTGAGCAGCAATCCGAAACCAACGGCCGTGCCGATGTTCGCGATTCCCGTGAAAACGGCGCGTTCGAGACCGTCTGCCGGGGCCCAACCCGCCCGGTGGTGCCGCCCGCCGACCTCACCGACGCCGTGAGCGTGACCGGCAGTCTCCGTGGCCGCTTCGTGCTCGAACGTCTCAGCCGTCAAGATGATGGGCACCACCTGCAGCGCCTGCAAGGCGGTCAATAGCAATCCCGCCGCGAGGCCTGCAAGCCCACCCGCCATCACGATTCGCTTGAACATGCGGCTGATCCCCGGCCGGAATCAGTGGCAGGGAAACGCGAAGGCGTGGCGCGTATCGTGAGCGGCATTATGTGCCACTTCTTGTGGTGCGAAACCGGTAACGAAAATCAGGCTCATTCCGATCAGTGCGGCGGCCAGCACGGGAACAAGCCGTAAAGCGGTTAGGGTAGGGGTCGAGGCGGCTCGAGTGGACATGTGAACTCCTCCCAGTGGCGGGTTTTTGCGAAGGAGGAGTACGGCCCTGGACAAATGTCCCGATCCGAATCGCCCTCCGCGATCGCTATCGTTCTTGCAGGCCGGTCTCCGGGCTCGCGAAAGGGACCCGTGGGTCCGATGCGGATTGCCTTCCCGCGTCACCCGACGCAGTGGCCACGATGATCCGCCTTTTCGTCTACCGTTGCGGGGGCAGCGCCGGAATCGATGGCTTGGTGGCCGATCTCGCCGGACTTCCCGTTTAATCCAGCCCAGAATCGCTATGGCCGGACACCTGAAAGTATGGGCGAGGATAGTGGATTCTGCCCGTACCGTTGTCAACTCGCCCGAGCGTCGCGGAAACTGCGGATCAATCAAGAGGTTCATTCCGCCGCGATGAAGTCCCGCCGAAATCCACTTGGCATCTCGATGGGCCGAGACAGGGTGAGCGCCGGGACTGCGTTCCGGGACGCGCTGGAAATGGATCCATGTGGGCTCGCCAGTGGCGCCCCTGCCGCGGGCGGTCCCGGAGCGGAGCATCGATTCCCGCATCGCGGCCACGAATTTCACAGTTATCGACTGGCGCCGAATGGACCTGACAACATTCTGATTCTAGGAGGGAATGCGAGAACTGCATTGCCGATTTCCATGTCCTGGCAATGCCCGGACGGATTCGCTCGGGCCTTCCCGACTGAGTATCGCGCGTCATTTGCTTCTTGCCGCTGGATTCCCGGAGCGTTTAGGATCGCCGGCCTACAGAAGGACAATGGTTTGCTGGCGAGGTATTCGCGGCGCCAGTCCGAGGAGAATCGATGTACGAGGCAAAAAAAGTTCCGGCCACCGTAGTGACGGGGTTCCTGGGAAGCGGCAAAACAACTCTGCTTCGACATATCTTGGACAATGCCGGCGACCTACGTCTGGCGGTGTTGGTGAACGAGTTCGGCGAGCTCGGAATCGATGGCGAGTTGCTCGAGTCGTGCCCGCTCGAATGTCCGGAAGGAGACCACCCAGATGAGGTTGCTTCAAAGGAGGGCCGGATCTTCGAGCTGGCGAACGGTTGCCTGTGCTGCACGGTTCAGGAGGAGTTCTATCCGGTGATGCAGCAGCTGGTGGCGAGGCGCGGGGAGATCGACCATATTCTCATTGAAACCTCGGGGCTGGCGTTGCCCAAACCGCTGGTGCAGGCCTTCAACTGGCCGGAAATCAAGTCGAGCTGTACGGTGGACGCGGTGGTGACGGTTGTCGACGGCCCGGCCGCCGCGGCGGGGCAGTTTGCTGCGAACCCTAGTGCTGTGGATGCTCAGCGGAGGGCGGATCCGAACCTGGATCACGAGTCCCCGTTGCATGAGCTGTTCGAAGATCAGATCAGCGCCGCCGACCTCGTCGTTCTAAACAAGATCGATCAGATGACGGGTGCGGCGCGCAACGGGGTCGTCAATCTCATTCGCCGCGATGTTCCCGCGCAGGTCAAGATTCTGCAGACGTCCCATGGGCGCCTGGATCTCTGCACGCTGCTCGGGCATGGGCTAGCATCCGAGGACTCCATACACCTCAGGCCCGATCATCACAGCCGCCACCATGGCGCCAATGGTCAGCCGGATCACCACCACGATCGGTTCGACTCCGTGTCCGTCGTCTTGCCAGAGCTTGCCGAAATCGGATTGCTGGAGCGGCTCGAAGCGATCGTGCGGGAGTTCACCGTATACCGGATCAAGGGCTTCGTTGCGGTTCCAGGCAAGCCGATGCGGATGGTGGTTCACGGCGTGGGGAGGCGTTTCGACCGTCACTTCGATCGCTGCTGGCGCGCCGACGAATTGCGCCAGAGCCGACTCGTGTTCATCGGCGAGGACCTTGACCCGGCAACGTTGCGCAGCCGCGTCGAAGGCGCCGCCGTCGCGACGGCGTGATGGCCGGCTACCCCGCGCGATCCGAGCGTTCTTGTACGAGCGAGCTTGCCCGCGAAGAATTCGGATTAGCGGTTGCCTGTCTACGGGCGCGCACGTGAGGCAGCCATGCACCTGCTGAGGACCCGCCCCGGTGGATACGTGGGCGAGGATGGAATCGCCAACCTGGAGCAGACCCCGGCCGACCTGGTCATTCTCTCTGCAGCGGATACGGAGATCGCCTTGCTCGCCGCCTGCAATGCTGAGCAGCCGGCCGACTATCCCAGCGTCCGATTGGCCAATTTGCTGCACCTGCGGCAGCCCGCATCGATCGACCTGTACGTGGACGAGGTACTGTCGCACGCGAAGGTGGTCGTCGCTTCGCTGCTGGGTGGCGTCAGCTACTGGCGCTACCTCGTCGACCGTCTCATGGCCTTGGCGGCGGGAGGCGTGGTGGTGATTCTCGTGCCGGGCGACGATTCTCCCGATCCGGAGTTGGCCCACCTGAGCACCGCGCCGCCGGGCGCCTGTGAGCGGTGTTGGCGCTATCTGCGGGAAGGTGGCCCTGCGAACGGTCAGGCACTGTTCGCGTTCCTGGGTGCGACTTGCTTCGGACGCTCTGAGGCCTGGCAAGAGCCCCTTCCGCTCCCCAAGGTCATGATCTATCACCCGGACGCACCGTCGGCGGGGCTCGACCACTGGCGCGCACGGTGGCGTTCGGGCGCACCCGTGGCGCCGCTACTTTTCTACCGTGCGCATCTGCAGTCGGGCAACACAGCGGTGTTCGATGCCATGGCCGAGGCGTTGTTGGAAGCCGGCGTGAATCCTCTACCGATTGCAGTCAGCTCCCTCAAATTGCCGCTCTGTCTGGAAGTCGTGGAACGACTGGCCATCGAACACGATGCTGCGGTCATTCTCAACACCACCGGTTTTTCCATGTCGGCAACCGAGCACCTGCTCGAACGGCCTTTTTCGGTGGATGTGCCGGTTTTGCAGGTGGTTCTCTCCGGGGGTAATGAACGGGATTGGCGCACCAGCAGCGTTGGTCTTAGCCCACGAGATCTGGCGATGAACGTGGTTTTGCCCGAGCTTGACGGCCGCATCGTGAGCCGCGCGGTGTCGTTCAAAGAGCTGTTACACCGCTGCGAGCGAACTCAGGTGGATGTGGTGGCGTATCGGGCCGTCGTCGAACGAATGGGATTCGTGGCGCGCCTCGCCCGAAACTGGACGCAACTGGGACGTCGAGCGAGCGCCGACAAACGGGTGGCCCTGGTGCTTGCGAACTACCCGACCCGGGAGGGCCGAATCGGAAACGGCGTGGGGCTGGATACCCCTGCCTCCGTGGTCGAAATTCTTCGGGCGCTTGCCGGCGCGGGCTACGGCGTCTCGAACATTCCGCCCGACGGCAACACGCTCATCGAAGAACTGCTGGGCGGCGTGACCAATGCCGTCGATACGGCGGGTCTCCGAGCCTGCTCCCAAGCGCTGCCACTCGCCGACTATCGAAACTGGTTCGGCTCATTGCCGGAGGTCAGCCGTCGGGCCGTAGTGGACCGATGGGGCGCACCCGAGGGTGATCCCATGGTGCGGGACGGTGGATTGATGGTGGCTGGCGTGCGACTCGGGAACGTGTTCGTCGGCATACAGCCCGCTCGCGGTTATCACCTGGACTTGTCGGCGACCTATCACGATCCAGACCTTGTGCCTCCGCACGGCTATCTGGCTTTCTATTGTTGGCTGCGCGAGTCGTTCCATGCCGACGCCATCGTCCACGTCGGGAAACACGGTAACTTGGAATGGTTGCCGGGTAAGGGTGTTGCTCTTGCCGAGTCCTGCTGGCCCGATCTGATATTCGGGCCCACGCCGCACGTCTATCCCTTCATCGTCAATGACCCGGGAGAGGGCACCCAGGCAAAGCGTCGGACGCAAGCAGTGATTATCGATCACCTGGTGCCGCCCCTGACTCGCGCTGAGACCTATGGCCCCTTGCGCGACCTCGAACGCCTCGTCGACGAGTACTACGAGGCAATGGCAATCGATCCGCGGCGGGCGAAGGTTCTCAGGGAGGATATCCTTCGCCAAACCGCCTTATGCCGACTAAACGGGGAGCTGGGGCTGGGTGAGAACTTGGCCTCGACGGAGGAGGAAAACGAGCTTCTCACGCGAATGGACGCCTATCTTTGCGAACTGAAGGAATCGCAAATCCGGGATGGCCTACACGTGTTCGGTCGCTCACCGGAAGGTGATCAACGTGTGGACACGCTGCTGGCGTTGTCACGGCTGCCCGTGGGCGATGCCGGAGGCGCGAATGACAGCCTGATTCGCGCGCTGGCGCGCGACTTCGACTTCGACCCTGAGTTCGATCCGCTGGACTGCAACCCAGCTGAATCCTGGTACGGACCGAATCCCGCGCCGCTTCTCAACGTGGTCTCGACACCCTGGCGAAACCTTGGTGACACGCGTGAGCGGCTCGAGCTCTACGCGAGAAAATTGATCCAAGAAATTGAAGAAAAGACAGGTTTTCCCCGAACCGATGCGGTACTGCAGCGCGTGCGGTCACGGGTGGCAGCGGCCATGGATCGTTGCGGCGCCGCAGAGATCGAGAACTTGCTCGCGGCCCTGTCCGGGCGCTTCGTTCCAGCGGGACCAAGTGGCGCCCCGAGCCGTGGCCGACTTGATGTGCTGCCCACGGGCCGGAATTTTTACTCGGTCGACGTTCGCGCGATTCCCACCCCAACCGCCTGGCAACTGGGCTTCAAGGCAGCCCAGTTGCTGGTGGAGCGTCATGTGCAGGACCATGGTGAATTCCCGCGCACTCTGGGAGTTTCGGTTTGGGGGACCTCGACCATGCGCACCGGGGGTGACGACATCGCGCAAGCGCTCGCACTGCTGGGTGTGCGCCCGGTTTGGGCTACCGGGAGCAATCGAGTGGAGGACTTCGAGATTCTGCCCGCGGACCTCCTGAACCGGCCGCGAATCGACGTGACTCTGCGAATCTCCGGCTTCTTCCGCGATGCCTTCAGCAACGTGGTCCGCCTGTTCGATTCCGCCGTCCAGGCGGTGGCCGACTTAGATGAACAGGCGGATCTCAATCCAATTCGCGCCCGCGTCCTGGAGGAGGCACTGCGCCTCGAACGGGGAGGATTACCCGCCCCGGAAGCGCGGCAACGGGCCGGCTGGCGCGTGTTCGGCTCCAA
>JBFGYN010000081.1:0-11876 GCA_041587415.1 Candidatus Competibacterales bacterium
CAGGAGGGTCAGTTCGAGCTCGTGACCAAGTTCCAGGGCAACCTTTGGGCGGCCGAGATCGCTCATTCGCCCCTGGACGTGGTGGCCTGGCACGGCAACTATGCCCCGTATAAGTACGACCTGCGGCGCTTCAATACCATCGGTTCCATTAGTTTCGATCACCCGGATCCGTCGATTTTCCTGGTGCTGCAGTCCGTGGGGCACCTCGATTTCGTGATTTTCCCGCCGCGCATTCTATCGATGCAGAATACCTTCCGCCCGCCTTGGTTCCATCGCAATTTCGCCAGCGAGTTCATGGGCCTGATTCACGGCGCCTACGACGCCAAGGCCGAAGGGTTCGTGCCAGGCGGCGCGAGCCTGCACAACTGCATGACCGGGCACGGGCCGGACGCCGACACCTTCGAGAAAGCCAGCAGCGCGGATCTTTCCAAGCCAGACGTAATTCAGGACACCATGGCGTTCATGTTCGAGACGGTCGCGGTCATCAAGCCGACGCAATACGCCCTGGAAAGCTCGGCGTTACAGGCGGAGTACTTCCAGTGCTGGCAGGGACTGGAAAAGCACTTCACAGGCAATCCCTGACTGAATCAAGCAGGAGCCATCGACACCGGCCACCAACGAGACACACGATCCGCTGCTGACGATAGGTCGAGAGCCCCGCGCTATGAAGCATCGCTTGAAGTTGCCGGCACTTCCGGTTCATTGTTGAGCGAACGTGGTGTCGAGCTTGTGGCCTTGGCGCACGGCACGATGTAGGCGCGTTTTGTTGTACATTTCCTGAAGCCGATCTAACGGAGGAGGAAGATATCCCATGTTGAATGACAAGAAGGCAATTGTGACTGGCTCGACGAGCGGCATCGGCCTGGGCGTGGCGCGCGCACTGGCGGCGCAGGGAGCGTCGATCATGCTCAACGGCTCTCGGGATTCGGCAGCTGCCGAAGATCAGCGTGCCGCCCTTGCCGCCGAGTTCGATGTAAAAGTGAGCTACAGCAACGCAGACATGTCCCAGCCGGACCAGATTGTTGGCATGGTCGAGCAGGCAACCCGTGAGCTGGGCAGCGTCGATATTCTCGTCAACAACGCAGGCATCCAGCATACCGCGCTGGTGGAGGAATTCCCCGTTGAGCGGTGGGACGCCGTCATTGCCATCAACTTGTCGTCAAATTTTCATTCCATCCGTGCCGCTTTGCCAGGCATGAGGCGCAACAATTGGGGACGGATAGTCAACATCGCCTCAGCGCACGGTCTGGTGGCTTCGGCAACCAAGGCCGCATACGTGGCGGCCAAGCACGGCGTCGTTGGATTGACCAAGGTGGTGGCCTTGGAAACGGCGACGACCGGCATCACATGCAACGCCATCTGCCCGGGCTGGGTGCTTACCCCACTCGTGCAGAAGCAGATCGACGCGTGGGCGGCGCGCGACGGCATATCCGCCGACGAAGCCAAAGACCGGCTGCTGTCGGAAAAGCAGCCTTCCCGCGAGTTCGCCACGCCCGAGCAGATCGGGGAACTCACCACATTTCTGTGCTCCTCGGCAGCGAACGAGATCCGTGGCGCAGCCATCAATATCGACGGCGGCTGGATCGCTCAGTAGTTCGCTGTGTTGTTCTTGATGTGCAATTCAAAAGCCACTGATTCGCGAGCAAACTAGCTGCCAGACGGACGGCAACGTCCTGCTTCATCGAACGTTTCCGTCGCATACCGGTAGAACTTTAGCTCGTCGGACCAATAATCCAAGGGCAGAGCCGCCTTGAATTTCAACTGGCTTACGAACACGAAAGGGTCCTGCAACGCATCCCAGACACTGGGCAGAAAGGTGGCACGTCGCCCCCTCTCTTCGAGTATCAGTCCGTCCACTCCAGGTCGGAGCTGCTCGAGAAGTTCGTCCTCATCGCGAACTTGCATCGGCGTTGGCTCGGTCAGCACGGAAATGCTGATAGAGAGTTCGGCCAGTTCCCCTGCTGTCAGCGGTGTGAAGCGGGGGTCTTGTAATGCCGCTGACCAAGAATTGTCTCCGACGTCGTGTGCCAGTGGGCGCCGGGCCTCGAGAGTTCCGATGCAGCCTCGCAGTTCACGCTCGAGCTCGAGCGTAACGAAGGTCGCGCGCTCGTGACCGTAGACGGGCGGGCAATTCTGCAGCTCGACGAGATACGGCTGCCCCCTATCCAGACCCTGTTCGATGGACTGGCGTGCGATCCGGATTAGGCCGCGCCGCTCTTCCAGGGCGAGAGCTGGCCACGCCTCAGTGGATGACATAGGCTCCATATCCCACGACCCGACTGCGGTCGCCCGCCGTATCGCCCGAGTTGCGTAGATCGACAATTTCCGCATGCAGACCCCGTTTCCTGGCCAGCCACAGCAAGCCGTTGATCCCGATACATCCACACGCTTCATTCGGACCGATGTCGGAATATCGAAGCTTCGATATGGACTCCGAAGTTGCCCGGTCGATTCGCTGTGCCATTTGGTAGACGTGGTAATGACTCAGGTCGGAGCTGATCACGATCAAGGTCTCTTCTCCGCCCCAGAGCCGTTCGAGCACTTGGCCGACAAGGCTCGGGGCGGCGTCGCCAGCGACAATGGGAAGCAGTTGGAAGTCACCCAGAACGACCTGTAGAAACGGAAGCTGAACCTCCAGGCTGTGCTCGAAAGCGTGGGCCTCGTCCAACCTCACAACACCCGGCATGTCTCTGATCGCAGCCTGCCCGGCCTTGTCCAGTGGTATTCGGCCGAGCGGTGTATCGTAGAAATCGGTGCTGCTCAGCGCGAGACCGGAAAACGGCACCCGATGCGACGGTCCGATCATCACCACGCGTTCGATCTTGCCGCGCATGGACTCGATGCGTTTGTACACACTCGCTGCCACGGCTCCGGAATAGATGTACCCGGCATGGGGCGCAATGATGGCTTTCGGCGGAGACTCCGCGCCGACGGTGACGGAATCGAGATAATCTTGGACTTGTCGGAAGAGCACTTCCCGATCCTCTGGGTAGAATGCTCCGGCGACCGCCGCCGCGCGGATCGTCTTTGCCCCATCCTTATCAAACATGTGTCGCCTCTGCTGCGTGTCGCCCTGGTGACAGGGGAACCTTACACTGGACGAACGGTGTCCAAGAAGAAGTATAGTCCGGTCAGACTGGCCATCAGGGGTATACTCGTCACATCAAACGGAGAGGGATCCATGCACGCTGTAACAGACCCGTCGATCGTGCCACGCGTTACTGGCATGCTTTGGCGGACGGGCGCGTCCAATGCGACGTTTGCCCCCGCGCCTGCAAGCTCAAGGCGGATCAGAGGGGGCTGTGCTTCGTGCGCGCGAATCAGGGCGGGCAGGTGGTCTTGACCACCTACGGGCGTTCGAGCGGCTACTGTGTCGACCCCATCGAAAAGAAACCCCTGAATCATTTTCTTCCCGGTACGCCGGTGCTGTCCTTCGGAACTGCCGGTTGTAATCTGGCCTGCAAATTCTGCCAAAATTGGGACATCAGCAAATCCCGGGAAATCGACACCCTCGCAGACGCGGCATCGCCGGAGCACATCGCCGCGGCGGCGGAGCAGTTGGGCTGTCGGAGCGTCGCGTACACCTACAACGATCCGGTCATCTTCATGGAATACGCGATGGACGTCGCGGATGCTTGCCGCGAGCGGGGTGTGAAATCGGTCGCGGTCACCGCCGGCTACATTTGTGATAAGCCCAGACGCGAGTTCTACGCTCACATGGACGCGGCCAACGTGGATCTGAAAGCGTTCACTGAACGATTCTACTGGAAGATCACGGGAGGGCATCTGCAGGACGTGCTGGATACGTTGGTATACCTGAAGCACGAAACCCATGTCTGGTTCGAGATCACCAACCTCATCATCCCCGACGAGAACGATGCCAGCGAGGAACTCGAAAACATGTCCCGATGGATCCTGGAGAATCTGGGGCCGGATGTTCCTCTGCATTTCACGGCATTCCACCCCGACTGGAAGTTGTTGGACAAGCCGCGAACGCCTTCGTCGACGCTTGTGCGGGCCAGGGAAATTGCCACAAAGAACGGTCTGCGCTATGTCTACACCGGTAACGTGCACGACAAGTCTGGGGGTAGCACGTACTGCCACGAGTGCGGCGAGATTCTGATCGGGCGCGACTGGTACGTCTTGTCGGATTGGAACCTCTCCGACGACGGCCATTGCATGAAATGCGGTACACGCTGTAACGGTGTTTTCGACGGCCTCCCTGGGCATTGGGGCGCACGCCGAATGCCCGTGCGCCTCCAGCGCCTCGCTTGAGTCCCCGTTCCGCCCACGCTTAGTCCTCGGGATCGATGATGTCCATCTACACGACGACCGTAGACACCTCAACGCTCGCGCTGCACCTGGACGATCCAGCGTGGATCATCGTGGATTGTCGTTTTCGACTCAACAATCCGCAGTGGGGGCTGAGCGCATACGCGGAAGGACACATTCCCGGGGCACGATACGCGCATTTGGACCGGGATCTCGCCGGCAGAATCACCGAGGCGAGCGGACGCCATCCCCTCCCGGACATGGTCGATTTTGCCGCGAAGCTCGGCCTTTGGGGGATTACCAAAGGCACTCAGGTCGTGGCGTACGACGATACCGGGGGAGCGATCGCGGCGCGGCTGTGGTGGCTCATGCGGCAGGCGGGACACTACGGCGTGGCGGTGTTGGACGGCGGCATCACGGCGTGGCGCTCCGAAGGACGACCCGTGGCCATGGAGGTCCCCGAAATTCGCCAAAATGTGTATTTTCCCAATCTCCAGACCGGAGTGCTGGTGGACACGGCGAGTCTTCTGAAGAATCTTGGGTCCAAGTCCCTGCTTATCATCGACGCCCGTGCTGAGCCGCGCTTTCGTGGCGACCAGGAGCCGATCGATCCCGTGGCGGGCCATATACCGGGAGCGGTGAACTGGCCTTTCGATCGGAACTTGGACGCCAGCGGTCGTTTCCGTGGAAGCTACGAGCTTCGGGATGATCTGGCCGCATTGGTCAATGGTCGCGCAACCGAGAACGTCGTTCACATGTGCGGTTCGGGTGTGACGGCATGCCACAATATACTCGCCATGGAGATTGGCGGTCTCCAAGGCTCGCGGCTGTATGCTGGTTCGTGGAGTGAGTGGATCCGCGATCCTTCCCGGCCGATAGCGAGCAGTCCCTGAAACGCGAATCATCGGCCTCGTCGTGCCGAGTGCCAGGTCGTATGGGCCCTTCAAGAACCTGCTGAATTTCAAACTAGAGTCGAAATGTTCCCGCTATGTGCCTGATTCTATTTGCTTGGCAGGCCCACCCTCGTTACCCGCTGGTGGTCGCGGCCAATCGCGACGAGTTCTATGGTCGGGCGACGTCGCCGGCCGCTTTCTGGCCGGACGAGTCGCGCATTCTGGCGGGACGGGATCTCGAGGCCGGTGGGACATGGCTGGGAATCACCCACTGTGGCCGATTCGCGGCGATCACGAATTTTCGGGACCCGGGACGGGTCCGACCTGGTGCGCCATCACGGGGCCATATCGTCCGTGATTTCTTGCTTACGAAGGCCGGCTTACACGGGTTTCTGGGCGAGTTGCAGGAGCGCGGGGAAGAGTACAACGGATTCAATCTGTTGGTGGGCGATTTCAATGCGCTCTGGTACTACTCGAATCGCGACGACGGCGGGGCTCGTCCCGTGGAAGTCGGTGTACACGGCCTCTCGAATCACCTGTTAAACACGAATTGGCCGAAAGTCTCGCTGGGCCGGGAGCGCCTGGAGCACGATCTCCGCGGCTCGGATGAGCAATTGGATGACAGGCTATTCGATACGCTGCTGGATCGGAGTCCGGCGCCGGATGACGAACTGCCCGATACGGGAGTTGGCCTCGCGATGGAGCGGCTGCTGTCCCCGCGTTTCATTGTCGGGGATCGGTACGGAACTCGATCATCGACGGTCCTGGTGGTCGAGCGTACGGGCGGCGTGCGCTTCACCGAAATAAGCCACGACCACAAGAACATGCCGGACAGGCGGCGTTTTCAGTTTCGGTTGTTTCCGTCCCCAAGAGCGGGATCACGCTAATCCAAACACGGCCCCAGCCCGAAAGTCTCGGCGGCCCATCCTCGATCGGAAATCGATCAATCGGAGATCGTGGGGACGTGCAGGTCCCCGCCCTGGCTTGCAAAGTAGGCGGCGAGATCGGCGATGTCTCGGTCGGACAGCGGGGCCGCAAAACCCGACATTATGGCGTTCTGCCGTCCGCCCGAGCGGTAGTCCTTCAGCGCCTTCTCCAGGTAGCTGGCGTACTGCCCGGCGAGCTTCGGATAGGCTGCGTTCGCGCTGTTGCCATCCTCGCCATGACAGGCCGCGCAGGTTTCAGACTTGGCTTTTCCGGCAACCGGGTCGCCGGCGGCCGCCACATCCCCACAAGAGAGGACCAGGCAGACGGTGAGCGAATATAGTTGAAATTTCATCATCCCTTGTTCCCTGGCCGTGTTTGGCTCATAAAAGGCGGCTACCTGGACGTCGAGAAAAAGGCCGCAATGTCCTCCATGTCCGCCTCGCTCAAATTCCAAGCGTTCGCGTGCATGGTTGCATGATCTCTTTGGCCCGCCTTGTAGGCTTTGAGCGCGGCAACAAGATACTCCGGGTGTTGCCCCCCGAGTTTGGGAACGTGATAGGTCGGGTAGGCGTTGGTGTAGCCGGGCAAGGCGTGGCACCCCAGACAGGTATCCGCCTTGTATCGGCCTGCTTCAGCGTCACCCGCCGCGGCGACGAATCCCGACGTGGCCGTGCCGGTGGCAAACACGAGCGAGCACAACAATCGTCTCGTTTTCATGGGTTCGTCCTATTGCAGGCGCACATACTGTGTGTAACTGGTGCCGGGAGAGAGACTCGAACTCTCAAGGGGTTGCCCCCGGTGGATTTTGAGTCCACTGCGTCTACCAATTCCGCCATCCCGGCGCGGGCCGACCAAGTATAGGAATTCTTTGCCGTTGGGCAAGTCCGATTGTTGGGTGCAAAGGGCGTAGGTTGGTAACATCCTGCGCCTATGCAGACAAGCGACTTCCATTTCGACCTGCCGCCAACGCTGATCGCCCAGCGCCCGAAGCGTGAGCGTTCGGCGAGCCGGCTGCTGAGTTTGGACGGCGTAACCGGCGCGATAACGGATCGGACGTTTCGCCAGCTGGGCGAACTGCTAAGACCTGGCGACCTCCTGGTGGTCAATGACACGCGCGTGATCCCGGCGCGCTTGTTTGGTCGCAAGGCCTCCGGCGGCCGGGTCGAAATGCTGATCGAACGGGTATTGGACGGACACCGTGCCTTGGCATTGATTCGCGCAAGTAAGTCGCCAAGATTGGGGGCTCGCCTGATCCTTGACGGGGATGTCGAAGTGAGCGTCGTCGGGCGTCTGGGCGAGCTTTTCGAGCTGGCTTTTCCGGAAACGGAGCCGGTTATTGTCCTGTTGGGACGAATTGGTCACGTGCCGCTGCCCCCCTATATCGAGCGCCCGGATGACAAGGGCGATCTGGAACGCTATCAGACCGTGTTCGGAACCACACCTGGAGCCGTTGCAGCGCCGACCGCCGGGCTGCACTTCGATCGCCCGCTGCTCGCTCATCTGGCGGAGCGGGGTGTGCTTCAGGCTCGGGTCACCCTGCACGTGGGTGCCGGCACCTTCCAACCTCTACGGAACGCGCGAGTCGAATCGCATCAGATGCACGCCGAGCGGGTCGTCGTCCCGCCGGAAACCGTGGCACTCGCAACGCAAGTAAAGGCCCAGGGCGGGCGCATTGTCGCCGTCGGGACAACCGCTGTACGGAGCCTCGAAACAGCCGCAGTCAAGGGGCATCTGGAGCCGTTCGACGGGGAAACACGCCTATTCATCTACCCCGGCTACGATTTTCGCGTCGTCGACGCGCTGGTCACCAATTTTCACCTGCCGGAATCCAGCTTGATCATTCTGGTGGCAGCATTCGCGGGCTACGAGAACGTAATGGGTGCGTATCGCCACGCCGTTGCAGCAGGCTACCGTTTCTTCAGCTACGGCGACGCCATGTTCGTAACGCGAAACCCGGATTGTGACCTTCCGCGGACGCTTCCATGCCCAAACAAATCCACGCATTGAAACCCGGGAACCGCGCCACAATAGTACGTCGTGAACGATGCGGCGCACGCATCGCCGGGGCACGGGGTCAACGTATTGCCAAGGCGAGTATGGTGGGGCTCCGTGTGCCACACGGGAACTTCCATTGATCGGGGTCATCCACGCAACGACGTGGCCAACTGATTCGAGGATTCGATGAAACGAATTGCGCTATTTCTGGCAACCAATGCGGCCGTGCTGGTGGTAATGAGCATTACCATGAACCTGTTGGGGGTGAACTACTACATTGAACAACAGGGGATAAATTTCGGTGTGTTGTTGGCATTCGCGGCAGTGTTCGGCATGGGCGGGTCTTTGATCTCACTCATGTCATCGAAATGGATCGCCAAGAAGACGACGGGCGCGCATGTGATCGAATCACCCAGTAATGGAACCGAGCGGTGGCTCCTGGAAACAGTCGCGGGTCAGGCTCAACGTGCCGGGATCGGCATGCCGGAGGTGGCCATATTCGACTCGCCGGACATCAATGCGTTCGCGACTGGCGCGGACAAGAATCATGCGCTGGTTGCTGTCAGCACGGGCCTCTTGCGCAGCATGAATCAAAGCGAGGCGGAGGCCGTTCTCGGCCACGAGGTCAGCCACGTTGCGAATGGCGATATGGTGACGTTGGCGCTGATCCAGGGCGTCGTCAATACGTTTGTCATGGTATTTGCCCGGGTAATTGGACTCGCGGTCGACAACTTGATGCGCGGCGGCAGGGGCGAACACCAGGGCCCAGGAATCGGTTTCTGGGTGGGAACCATATTCGCCGAAGTCGTGTTGGGATTTCTGGCGAGCATGATCGTGATGTGGTTCAGTCGCTGGCGGGAATTTCAGGCCGATGCAGGCGGCGCCAGACTTGCTGGGCGCGGCAAGATGATTGCCGCGTTGGAGCGACTCAAGGCCCAACACGCGCCATCCCATCTTCCCGAAGAGCTGGCGGCGTTCGGAATCAACGGCGGGATTTCAGCGGGTCTGAAGAAGTTGTTCATGACGCATCCACCACTCGACGAGCGAATTGCCGCTTTACGGGCGGCAAAGTGAAGAACGTTGGTCACCGTAAATCAGATTGAGCGGACCGCAAATGACTTCGAGAGTTGGGTTGAAGCCCAACGACCACCCTGGCCTAGCGACGGGCGCGCATTGGTGGAGCGCGCGTTTCGCTTGGCGTTGCCGGACGATGCAAGCGAGGCGCCTGAGCCTTTCGAGGACGGGGTGGCAGTCGCCCACATCGTATCGGACCTGGGACTCACGCCGGACCTGATTTCAATTCCGCTCATTCGGGCGGCATCGCTTTCGCGCCATTGGGATCAAAAGCGGCTCGTCAAGGAGTTTGGAGCCCGTACTGCGAAGTTGGTCAAGGACGTTTCCCGTTTGGAGGGTTTGGGAAACCTGCTGCCTGCCGAGCACATGGCACCCACGGGTCCTCAGGTCGAGGGATTGCGCAAGCTGCTGCTGTCAGTCGCGGAAGACGGCCGAGTGATTCTCATTACCCTGGCGGACCGGCTGCAGCGGCTGCGGAAGCTGGATTCCCTTCCCGAGGCAGAGCGAGGCGCAATCGCTCGCGAGACCCTGAATATTCATGCGCCGCTCGCTAACCGTCTCGGCATTGGCCAGTTGAAGTGGGAGCTGGAGGACTTGGCGTTTCGAGCCCTGGAGCCCGAGCGCTACAGGCGCTTGGCAAAGCAGTTGGAGGAACGGCGGGTTGACCGGGAACGCTACGTGGAACGCGTTGTGCGAGTTCTGCAAGGACATCTGGCTCGGGAGTGTCTACAGGCCGAGGTCCATGGTCGTGCCAAACACATTTACAGCATTTGGAAAAAGATGCGGCGCAAGCAGGTGGAATTCGAAGGAATCTACGATGTGCGCGCCGTTCGCGTCCTGGTTGAATCGATTCCCGCCTGCTACGCGGCCCTTGGGGTTGTCCACGCAATTTGGAAGCCCATTCATGTGGAATTCGACGACTACATCGCCAACCCGAAGGGCAACGGCTACCAGTCGCTGCACACGGCCGTCATTGGGCCGCGCGGACGGACCATAGAAGTGCAAATTCGAACCCGGGAAATGCACGACAATGCCGAGCTCGGCGTAGCCGCCCACTGGCTGTACAAAGAGGGTGGCAGGTGGAAATCGGATCCGTACGAACAAAAAATTAGTTGGCTCCGACATCTTCTGGAGGTTCGCGATCAGGATGAAGGAGATCTGCTGGATCGGTTTCGCGCCGAAGCATTCGAGGATCGGGTTTACGTGATCACGCCGCGGGGCGACATTCTCGATTTGCCGTGGGGAGCGACGCCGCTAGACTTCGCATTCAAACTACACAGCGAGCTCGGTCACCGCTGCCGGGGTGCGAAAGTCGATGGTCGCATCGTGCCGCTCAACCACGAGCTTAGAAGCGGAGAGCGGGTCGAGCTGTTGACGTCCCGGCATGGCGGGCCGAGCCGCGATTGGCTGAATGTAAACCTCGGCTATCTGCGCACGGCCCGCGCCCGCTCGAAGGTTCGCCAATGGTTCAGGCAGGCGGATCAGATCAACAACACAGCCGCCGGGCGAACCGTTGTGGAACAGGAATTCGCGCGCCTTGGCCTCAAACGCGTAGACCTGACCAAAGTCGCCAAGCGGCTAAAATACGAAACAGTGGACGAGATGCTGGCGGCGGTTGGATTCGGCGACGTTACGGTGATCCAGGTTGTGAACGCCGCACGTGCGCATTTGGCAACTGCGAGCGAGCGCCGAAGCTTCCCGGTGCCTGCACGCCGGACGACTTCAAAGCGTGATACGGGAGGTGTGCAAGTGCGCGGCGTGGGCAACCTTCTCACGCAAATGTCCGGCTGTTGCAAACCGATCCCACCGGAGCCAATCGTCGGCTATATTACCCAGGGTCGTGGCGTCAGCATTCACCGAAAAGACTGTCGCAATCTATTGAATATGCAGACCCGCAATCCGGATCGCATCATCGAGGTTGCGTGGGGTGGTCCCGAAGACCAGGTCTATCCCGTTGACGTTACCATCGAAGCCTACGATCGAACTGGGCTGCTGCGTGATGTCACGACCGTACTTGCCGCTGAACACGTCAACGTGATCGTCATGAACACGTTCTCCGATGCGCCCAGTTCAACGGCCCGGTTGAACCTAACATTGGAGATTACCGAGTTGGGCCAACTTCACAGGGTACTGGACAAGCTCTCAAACTTGCCGAATGTGAGTCGAGCGGCAAGACGCCATTGATCGACCGCCGCGGCAGAGATTCAATTCCATCGACGCGCCCCCTCATTGCATCATTTCAGCCAGAGCAATCTCGATACTACGCACAATTTCTTGGGATTTCCGTGAATCACGCACATCGGGACGGGGCGAACTGACCTGAATCGTTGTCGAAACACGGGTCGGAAGCAGTAGCGAATTCATCTGCCAGAGCCACGCGGCAAAGCGTTTGCGTGCCTGCACGGGTATCGCCTCCAGCTACTCCGAAGGCCTGTTTCATCATCTTGCTGCGAAAGGATCTGAAAAGGCTCGACCTTAGGCGGGCGCTGGCGCATGGCGCGACGTGGTTCGAAGACGGACTATCGGACCAGACGGTGTCGCTCGACGAGCGCCGGATAGCGCCCGCGGTGACAGAGTGTCAATGGCTAATATACGCGCGACGCACTGTTTTCCTTAACGTAATTGCCCAAATTTGAGCGTCCTGGTGCAACGTTCGGGTTAGTCGAGTAGATCAGCCATTGCTGGCTTTCACCCTCACAGAACCGGACGTGCGGC